>NZ_LBJZ01000161.1:0-51525 GCF_028128935.1 Bradyrhizobium sp. CCBAU 11361 | reverse complement strand
TGTGCAATTGCTCAGTCGCGCAGTCGATCTTGGGCTTAAGTTCAGTGCCGCCGACCTCTTTCAAGCCCCCGTTCTAAAGGAACTTGCATCGAAAGTTCATGTGGCGCCACAGCCCAGCTATTCGGGAGCGATTTGTGCTCGAGAAGCCGGATCGCGGCCACCGCTGTTCTTTGTTCCCACAGGTTTGGGCGATTGCTCCTATATCCCCAGTTTGGCGCAAGAAATGGATGTCGACTGTCCTGTCTACGGTTTGCCGTGGCCGCAATTCAGTGCAGCTCAATTTCCAACTCTTCAAGAGATCGCCTCGCAAGCTAGCATGGCGATTCGCGAGATCCAGCCGCGAGGTCCATATCGGTTCTCTGGATACTCATCAGGAGGAATCTTGGCTTATGCAATTGCGCAGCAGCTACTAAAGCTCAACGAAGCTGTTTCCTTCATCGGCCTAATTGACGTTGTTTTATTTGCAAATGCATCAAGGACATCACCCACCCAAATGATACAAGAAGTACTGCTGGAATCTCTCGAATTAGATGACGAGAAGTTCGAAATTCTCGACCGCTTCGCTGGACAAAATTCAATTTCCCGACTGCTTGAAAAGGCTCAGAGAATTGGGGCGATCCCTCTGGATCGTGATCTCCGCAATGACATTCTGACGTATGAAAGGGCCACGCAGTTCCAACGGGCGCTGGCCTTGTATCAAGTTCCGTCCCTTCCGGTTGAGGTACACCAATTCTACGCGAACCGGCCTCTTAGCCGTCGGACACGTTCTCGAAAAACTTCGCTAGGTCCAGAAGCAAGTTCGCCTTTGCGGGGTTGGGACCGGATTTTAAGTGCGGAGGCCATTCATGCCGTGCCAATTCCAGGCGACCATGTGACTATGATGAATGTCCCGGAAAACCGCCAAGTTCTGGGTCGGGCCATTTCAACGGCCTTGATCGGGACTCTTAATAGACCCAAAGCATGAATTTCTCCGAATTTTCTTGGGCGCCGGATAACGTACAGATTCTGTCGCACTCTCAGCATTAACGGCTTCTCCTAGAATGAAGGAACTTTGAATGAACGATGGGGATGCCATGTCAAGGGTAGGCGCTTAGCCGGACCCCTTGCTTCGGGATCGGTATAGCTGTGCGAAAGAAGCCTCCGGCTTGGACGGAGGTATGGGATGGTGCATATTTCGCAAAAACGGGACAGCAGTTTCGCTAAATCGCGGACAGCGTAGCGGCGCTGGCCGCCAAGGTGCCGCTCGCGGTCCTCAGCGACTACGACCCCAAGATTGCGGCCGCCAGGATCGATCTCGCCAAGACCTTCACCAACCGCTTCGCCGAGCACGCCGCACAGCAGCTGAAGTAAGGGGGATTGGAATGTCTCTGCCGCTCACTGGCATCCGCGTCCTCGACCTCTCCAACGTGCTGGCTGGTCCGTTCTGCGGCTATCATCTCTCGCGTCTCGGTGCCGAGGTGATCAAGATCGAAAATCCGAACGGCGGCGACCTGGCGCGGCGCCTCGGCTCCGATCCGCAAAGGGCGGAGCGCTTGCAGGGCCTCTCCTTTGTCGCCGTGAATGCTGGCAAGCAATCGGTGGCGCTGGACTTGAAGTCGGAATCAGGCCGCGAGGTGTTCTTGCGGCTCGTCACTGAAGCCGACGTGGTGCTCGAAAACTTCCGGCCGAAGGTGATGGAACGGCTTGGTCTCGGCTTTGACGTGCTCTGCAAGCACAACCCGCTTCTCGTCTATTGCGCCATCTCCGGTTTCGGACACAGCGGGCCGTGGTCGGCCCGTCCGGCCTATGATCAGATCGTCCAGGGCCTCTCTGGCGCCATGAGCGTCACCGGTGATACAGCCTCGGCGCCGCTGCGCACCGGCTTTCCGATCTCGGACACGATCGCGGGGCTCACGGCCGCCTTTGCCATTAGCGCGGCTCTGGTCGAACAGCGGCGGACCGGCCGTGGTCGCTTCATCGACGTGTCTCTGCTCGAAGCCACCGTTGCAGCGATGGGATGGGTGGTCTCCAACTACCTGAACGCCGGCGTCGAGCCGCAGCCGATGGGCAACGAGAACTTCACCGCGGCTCCCTCGGGCACGTTCAGCACGGAAACAGGCCCGTTGAACATCTCCGCCAACGAGCAGAAACAGTACCAAGCCCTATGCGACCTGATCGGCCGACCGGAGCTGAAGACGGATCCACGCTTCGCAAAGCGCGAGATGCGTAAGGTAAACCGTGCGGCGCTGAATGCGGAATTGAACGAGGCGCTGAGCCGCAAGCCCGCTGAAGAATGGGAGCTGCAAATGAATGCGGCCGGTGTTCCCGCGGGCTGCGTGCTGACGGTCGCTCAGATATTGCGGCAGCCGCAGCTGCTCGACCGCCGCTTTGTCGAGACGTTGCCCCCGGAACAGGCCGGCGCGCAGCCACTACGAATCACGCGGCCGGGCTTCCGGCTAAATGAGGAGTTTCCGGTGCCGTCACCACCTCCCACACTCGGAGCAGACACGGAGCGATGGCTGCAGCGGCTCGGCTATTCCGCAGAGGCCATCGCTGAACTCGTGGCCAGCGGAGCGGTTGCAGGCAAAACGGTAGGGCGAACCACTGGAGGGAACCATGAGCGATGAAACCGCATTGCGAGACGCAGCCGCGCAGTGGTGGCGGACGTCGATCTGTGACGTCGCTCCCGGGCGCATCGCCTATCGGGGTTATCCGATCCAGGATCTGATCGGCCGGATCTCGTTTCCGGCGATGATCTGGCTGATGCTGCGCGGAGAACTGCCCTCAGTGGCGCAGGAGCGGCTGCTCCAGGCCGCGCTGGTTGCGTCCGTCGATCACGGCCCGCATGCGCCGTCGATCGCGATCGCCCAGATGGCGGTGAGCTGCGGCCTGCCGCTGAACGGCGCGATGGCCTCCGCCATCAACACGCTTGACGACGTCCATGGCGGCGCGGGCGAGCAGGCCGTCGAGCTTTATGACGACCTGTTGCGGCGGACCGAAACCCAGGAGATCGACGCCGCGGCAGGTGCGGCCATCGATCATTTCACCGCGACCCGCGGCAAGTATCTGCCGGGCTTCGGCCACCGCTTTCATCCGGTCGATCCGCGTGCCGCGCCGCTGCTGGCGCTGGTGGATGCGGTTATGGCTGAAGGCTGTGTCGCTGGGCGCTATGCCGCCGCAGGCCGCGCCATCGAACGCGTGATGCGGCAACGCAAGGGCAAGCTGATCCCGATGAACATCGATGGAGCCACCGCCGTCATCTATGGCGAGCTCGGCTTTGCGCCGCCGCTCGCGCGGGGTGTGTTCTGCCTGTCGCGCGCGGTCGGCATCCTGGCGCACGCCTGGGAGCAGACCGGACGCAAGGACCGCAACAAGGGGCCGATGCCCAAGCAGTTTGCCTACAAGTATGAAGGCCAGCCGCGCCGCGCGTTGAGCGATACGCCATGATGTATCTCGACACACCGCCACAGCGCGTCGAGACCCGCGTCTTCTCGGCGATGCCGGCGGAGTTTCGACGTCCAGGCGTTCGCTCGGACTGGGCCGATGCCAACCGCGGCGGCAAGCCGGTGGATTGCTTCATCGAGGGGCCGGCATTCGATGCCGCCGGCAATCTTTATGTCGTCGATATTCCGTTCGGCCGCATTTTCCCGATTGCACCGGATGGAGTCTGGTCCTTGGTCGCCGAATATGACGGCTGGCCCAACGGCCTGAAGATCCGCTCCGATGGTCGAGCAGGCGCGCGATTTCATCTTCCTGGAAAGGTCGTTGTCGCGACGGGTAGCGGATCTTCCTTGAGAGGCAGGACAGTGTGGGGTGCGATCGTGCGTGGGCCGCTCGTCAGTATTCCCCTGGGTGCTAAGGTGTTTGCATGTTCGACTGTAGAACAGTGGTCCGTTCATCTAAATTGCGAATTCAAGCTCTCCAGCTATTTGCGGGGAGTGCAGTGGTCTCAGATGCCGGCGAATGTAATAAAACTATTCCAACAAATCGCCGAAGTCGCAGAATCAAGTGCAAGGTACCATACTGGTAGCGCCCGAAACGGCCGCGACCATTGAAAGGGCTTCTTTGCGGCGATGCGATGATTAGCCACGCCTGCACAGCAACAAACGATGCGTGCGCGGCGAAAAAAAAGGAAGCTGATTATCTCCGCGCGACGAAAAATAGTGCGTCTTGGACTCGCATGGTCGAACAATCTTTGAGAGGATTGGTCATCAGGCAATGGTGCCAGTCAGGAGCGCTGATGATGCGCAACAACATCTTTGACAAGGTCATGCATTCGATCATGCGCGAGCTTGTCGATAAGTTGTGTTCGTGTCGTTCCTGAGTGGCGTCTCAATGCGCAAGCGCGATCTGAACTGAGATCGCTCTAGCTCCTCGAAATCACCAACCTAAAAGGCCGCTCGAGCAGCAGCGTCCGCACTCGCTCGTCTCGATCGGCGTGGTCGCATGGTGCTGCCGGACTCAAGCCGCCGGCTATTTCGCTGCCGTGCGATTTTCAAGGGACAAGCAAGATGTCTGCGAACAACAATCCGATCAGATTTGCTTACTGGGTGCCGAACGTGTCCGGCGGCCTCGTCATCTCCTCGATCGAGCAACGTACCAGCTGGGACATCGACTACAATCGCAAGCTCGCCCAGATGGCCGAGAAGGCCGGCTTCGACTACGCGCTGAGCCAGATCCGCTTCACAGCGGGCTACGGCGCTGACAAGCAGCACGAATCGGTCAGTTTTTCACACGCGCTGCTCGCCGCGACCGAAAAGCTCAAAGTGATCGCTGCTCTCCTTCCCGGCCCATGGAATCCAGCATTGGCCGCAAAGCAGATTGCAACCATCAGCCAGCTCACCAATGCGCGCGTTGCGGTCAATGTTGTCTCGGGCTGGTTCCGCGGCGAATTCCATGCGATCGGCGAGCCCTGGCTCGACCACGACGAGCGTTATCGCCGCTCGGAGGAGTTCATCAACGCGTTGCGCGGGATCTGGACGCAGGAGAGTTTCACGCTCAAGGGCGACTTCTATCGGTTCAACGACTATTCGCTCAAGCCGAAGCCGTTCGATCCGCTGCCTGAGATTTTCCAGGGCGGCTCCTCGCGTGCGGCCCGCGACATGGCCGCCCGCGTGTCCGATTGGTATTTTACGAACGGTAACACGCCTGACGGCCTGAAGACGCAAGTCGACGACATCAGGAGCAAGGAAAAGACGTTCGGCAAGAGCTGGCGAACCAAGATCGGCATCAACGCATTCGGCATCGTTCGGCAGACAGAAAAGGAGGCCAAGGATCTCCTCCAGGAGATCCTTGATAAGGCGATCCCGGAGGCGGTGGGCGGCTTCCACCATGAGGTCCAGAATGCCGGCAATGCCAGCCCCGAGCGCGAGGGCAATTGGGCCAAATCCACCTTCCAGGATCTCGTTCAGTACAACGATGGCTTTCGTTCCAATCTGATCGGCACGCCGCAACAAGTCGCCGAGCGCATCATTGAGCTCAAGCGCGCCGGTGCCGACCTGATCCTGCTCGGCTTCCTGCACTTCCAGGAGGAGGTCGAATATTTCGGCAAGCATGTGATCCCGCGGGTCCGCGAGCTCGAGGCGAGGACGCCCGTGCGCGTTCAGGCCGCCGAATAGGCCTGAGGAGAGACAGCGAAGTGGCGGGGATTGCGACAGGAGCGGGCGTGCTTCGTCTGGAGGAGGTTCCTGCAGACGAACAGATCCGTGCAGGGTCCCGAGAGCGCGATGACGTGACAGAGCTCAATAACGAGCGCGTCGTCAGAACGATCGCGGGGCCGGCGCTCGGACTTGCGAACATTTCGCTGACATTCGGCGGCGTCGCAGCGCTACGCGAGGTCGATCTGGAAGTCGCCCAGGGCGAGATCCTGGCAGTGATCGGACCGAACGGCGCCGGCAAGAGCTCGCTCCTCAACATCGTCACTGGGCTTTACCGGCCCGACCGCGGGAAGGTGTGGTTTGGCGAGCACTCCTTTCGTGATGTGCCGACGTCGAAGCTTGCAGCGCTTGGCGTGGCGCGGACGTTCCAGAATCTGGTGCTCTTCAGGGGACTTTCCGTCTTCGACAATGTGCTGATGGGGCTAGCGCATCGCGTCCGTACGGGTTTTTTGCGGCAGATCGTCGGCTCGCCACTGGCGCGACGGATCGAGGCGGAGAATCGCGCGGTCGCCGAAGAAGTAATCGGCTTCCTGCATCTTGCTGAGGTTCGTGACCGTCTTGCTGGAACGCTCCCTTACGGAGCGCAGAAGCGCGTCGAGCTGGCGCGGGCGCTGGTTGCTCAGCCGAGGCTCCTACTGCTGGACGAGCCGTTCGCAGGCGTGACTCTTACCGAGAAGCGGGAGCTGTCGCAGCATGTGCGCAACGCCCGCGACAGTTTCGGCGCAGCAATCGTCCTGATCGAGCATGACATCGGCGTGGTGATGGGCCTGTCCGATCGCGTGGCCGTGCTCGATTACGGACGAAAGATTGCCGACGGCACGCCCGACCGAATCCGCGCCGATCCTGCGGTGATCGACGCTTATCTCGGCGTCGCACATGAGGACGATACGGAGCTTGCGATCCGATGTTCGATTACCAGTTTCTGATTGAGGTGCTGATCGGTGGCCTGCTTTCGGGAGTGATGTACTCCCTTGTCGCGATCGGGTTCGTGCTGATCTACAAGACCTCCGGCGTTCTTAACTTCGCACAAGGCGCGATGCTTTTGTTCGCGGCCCTGACCTTCGTCAGCCTCGTCGAGCGCGGCGCGCCATTCGTTGCCGCACTGGCAGCGACGCTGGTCATCATGGTCGTATTGGGCATCGCCACCGAGCGCGCGGTGCTGCGGCCGCTGGTCAACCAACCGCCGATCACCCTGTTCATGGCGACCCTCGGGCTTTCGTACGTCATCGACGGAGCAGCCCAGCTTCTGTGGGGCACGCAGGTTCATGGCCTCGACATCGGCATCAGCGACACCCCGTTCGAGGTGGCCGGCGTGCTGATCAGTCGCTTCGACCTGTTTGCGGCGGCGGTCGCGGGCAGCCTGGTCGCGCTGTTTGCACTCTTCTTTCGCTATACCCGCACTGGGCTGTCGTTTCGCGCCGTTGCCGATGATCAATTTGCAGCGCTTGCGGTCGGCCTGCGATTGCCACGGGTCTGGGCTGCCGTTTGGACCGTGGCGGGGATCGTCGCCCTGGTCGGTGGGCTGCTGTGGGGCGCGCGGCTCGGCGTGCAGTTCTCGCTGTCGCTCGTCGTCCTGAAGGCGCTTCCAGTCTTGGTCCTCGGCGGGTTCGACTCGATCGCCGGTGCGATTGTCGGTGGTCTTTTGGTGGGCGCAATCGAAAAGTTGGCTGAGGTCTATGTCGGACCGTTCTTTGGCGGCGGCATCGAGGCCTGGGCCGCCTATGTCGCGGCACTGGCGCTCCTGCTGATCCGGCCATCGGGCCTGTTCGGGCAGAAGCTGGTGGAGAGGGTGTAAGTCATGCTGGCCCTCACTCCTGCTAAATCGCGCTGGGTCTCCGGTGAGGTGCTGTGGATCGGCCTGGTGATTGTGGCCGCCTACGGCATCGTTCCTCTCGCGGGGACGGACTATCTGCTCGACGCCGTGCTCACGCCGTTCCTGGCGCTGTCACTTGCGGCCGTGGGGCTCAACGTCCTGACCGGTTATGCCGGTCAGGTCTCGCTCGGCTCGGCCGCCTTCCTCGCTGTCGGCGCCTACGCCGCCTATAATCTTCATCTTCGCATCCCCACATTGCCGCTGCTCATCGACCTGGTGCTGGCCGGGGGTGTCGCAGCGGTCATCGGCATCATATTTGGGCTACCGAGCCTGCGGCTGCGCGGGTTCTATCTCGCGGTATCGACGCTCGCCGCGCAGTTCTTCGTACAGTGGGCGCTGACCAAGTTCAGCTGGTTCTCCAACGACAATCCATCAGGGGTAATCGACGCGCCGATTCTCAGTATCGGCAGCATTACGTTCACGAGCCCCGCGGAACGTTACGTTTTCTCGCTGACGATCGTGGTCGTTTTGACCCTGCTGACGCTGCGATTGTTGCGTTCTCAATCCGGCCGCAACTTCATCGCGGTGCGCGACCATGAGATCGCGGCCAAGGTGATCGGCGTACCGCTCTTGCGCACCAAGCTGCTCGCCTTTGCCCTTTCGTCCTTCATCATCGGTGTTGCCGGCGTGCTCTGGGCATTCGCATATTTGCGCACGGTCGAGCCGGCCGGATTCAATCTGGATCGATCTTTCCAGATCCTGTTCATCATCATCATTGGGGGCCTTGCCTCGCTGCGCGGCTCCTTCATCGGCGCCGCCTTCATCGTCGTGTTCCCGCTCCTGCTGTCGCGGATCGGCGCCGCGTTGCTCGGCAACGTGTTCGATTCGGGTGTTCTCGAGATGAGTCAGCGCATCGTGATCGGAGCGCTCATCATTGCTTTTCTGATCGCAGAGCCGCGCGGGCTGATCGCGCTGTGGGACCGCGCCCGCCATCCGGACCGCCAGGCGCCCCGCGATCCCGACTTGAGAGTTGCTTACCCCAAAGGAGCTTGTAATGAACATGTTCAGACGTTTGAAAGTGACTATGGGCGCGGCGCTCGCCGTAGGCCTCGCTAGTACGTTGGCGGTGCACGCCGACGAACAGTTCTTCCCGCTGCAGAGCTATCGCGTTGGTCCCTACGCCGCCGGCGGTACCGGGTTCTTTGGCGGCTTCATCGACTATCTCAACCTCATCAACATCCGCGATGGCGGCGTCAATGGCGTCAAGCTCACCTGGGATGAAGGTGAGACGCAGTACGAGGTGGAACGCGGCGTCGAAGTCTATGAGCGGCTGAAGAGCCGTCCCGGGATTGCGGCGTGGAATCCGCTTTCGGTTGGCATCGCTTACGCCATGATCGACCGCATCACCAAGGACAGGGTGCCACTGATCACCGTCAACCATGGTCGTACTGATTCGACCGATGGCCGCGTGTTCCCTTACGTCTTTCCGCTGCTGCTCAATCCCTACAGCGAGACGTCCGGCATCGTGAACTACATTGCCTCCAGGGAAGGAGGCGCGGAAAAGCTCAAGAGCAAAAAGATCGTCGTGCTCTATCATGGCTCGCCGTACGGCAAGGAGACGATCCCGATCTACAAGCTCCTGGCAGACAAATACGGCTTTGAGGTGGAACAGATCGAGGTCCCGCACCCGGGCAATGAGCAGCAGTCGCAATGGCTCTCGATCCGCCGGGCAAAGCCAGACTACGTGGTGTTGCGCGGCTGGGGCGTGATGAATCCGGTGGCGCTCAAGACCGCGCAGAAGGTCGGTTTCCCCGCCGACCACATCATCGGCAACGTTTGGTCCAACTCCGAGGAGGATGTCATTCCCGCCGGTGACGCCGCCAAGGGATATATCGCGATCACGACCCAGACCTCCGGCGCCGAATATCCGGTGCTCCAGGAGGTGATCAAGACCGTCTATGGCGCGAACAAAGGCAATCTCGACGACAAGAAGCGCATCGGCAGCGTCTATCACAACCTCGGAATCGTGAACGGTATCCTCAATGTGGAAGCTGTCCGGATTGCGCAGGCAAAGTTCGGCAAGCGTACCTTGACCGGTGACGAGGTCCGCTGGGGCTTTGAGCACCTGGCGCTCGATCCGGGGCGGGTGGAGGCGCTGGGCGCCAAGGGCCTGTTCCATTCGATCAACGTCACCTGGGACAATCACGAAGGGGATGGCCGCGTCACTTTCCAGCAGTGGGATGGCAGCAAATGGAAGGTGGTCTCGGACTGGATTGCGCCGGATTGGGCGTCCCTGCGGCCCATCATCGAGAAGTCGTCCGCCGCTTATGCGAAGGAGCACAACATCAAGATTCGTAGCTCCGGCGATGAACCGGTGAGCCAGTAGCGCAAGGCAACGCTTCGGTTACTGCGGAAGCCTCGGCTCCCGCAGTTTTCAGACAGGGTGAATCCGGGCATGAGTGACGTTCTGCTTTCGGTCGAAGCGTTGGCGGCAACCTACAACCACGCCATTCGCGCCGTAAACGACGTATCGTTTGCGGTTCGACGTGGCGAAATCGTCGCCGTGCTCGGCGCCAACGGAGCCGGCAAGTCGACGACGCTCCAGGCGATCTCGGCGCTGCTGCCGGCTCGGCGTGGCCAAGTGGCCGCCGGGCGGATTCTTTTTGACGGCCGCGACATCGTATCCACATCGCCCGCGAAGCTGGTCCGGGCCGGGCTCGTTCCCGTGCTCGAAGGCCGGCATTGCTTCCCCTCGCTGACCGTGGAAGAGAACCTTATCACCGGTGCTATTGGCCGAGACGCAAAGTCTCGCGTGATCCGTGCCGATCTTGACGAAATCTATGAGCTCTTCCCACGACTGAAGGATCATCGCAAGTCGACCTCGGGGCTCACATCGGGCGGCGAGCAGCAAATGACGGCGATCGGTCGCGCATTGATGTCGCGGCCACGACTCCTGGTGCTCGACGAGCCGTCGATGGGGCTCGCGCCGCTCGTCGTCGAAGGCATTTTCCGAGCGCTGAAGCAGCTTAATAGCGAGCAGGGGCTCTCAATCCTGGTCGCGGAACAGAATTCGACGGTCGCGCTGCGCTTTGCCGACCATGCCGTCGTGCTTGAGAGCGGCCGCAGCGTGCTGTCCAGCTCGTCAGTCGAATTGCGCAGCCGCGACGACATCAGGGCCCTTTACCTCGGCGGTTCACCGCAAACCGACGTCGCCGATAAACCGCTTATCCATGCCGCTGCCACACTTTGACGAACACAGGGGAGAATGACCAATGGCTAACGACAATCTGGCGCGCAAGATCGATTCTGACATCTATTCCCGGCTGGATGCCGCGATCGATGCGACCGTCAAGGTCAATGCCGATCGCAACGATCTCGAAAGCCGTTTTCCAAGAGAGAATCTGAGGGCATTGGCGGAAGCCGGCTGGACCGGCGTGCTGAACGAAACACGCTTCGGTGGCCTTGGTCTTGGGCATGTCGATTTTGCCGAAGCCGCTTACCGCATCGGACAGTCCGATGCGTCGACCGGCCTCGTCTACGTCATGCATGTCGGCGCGGCTCAGACGATCAATCTGTTTGGTAACGATGACCAGAAGGAGCGTTGGCTCAAGGCCAACAATGGCGCTTTGCTTGGGACATACTCGACCAGCGAACGTGCGACTGGTGGACACTGGTGGTATAATCTCTCCGAGGCATCGCGCGACGGCGACAATTATCTTCTCAACGCCGAAAAGTCGTTCACGACAAGCTCCGGCCAGGCCGACTTCTATGTCGTGCAGACGCGCACCCCAGGCGCGAAGGACCAGGCCGACATCGTCTTCTTCATTGTCGACGGCAAGTCTGAGGGCATCGACTCCAAGCCTTGGGATGCGCTCGGTGTTCGCGGCAATCACTCGGGCCCGATCCGCTACAGCAACGTACGGGTGCCGCAGCGTGACCGGCTCGGCACTGAGGGGCAGGGGAAGGAGATCATATATGATGGCGTATCCCCGGTCTATCTGATCGGCCTCGGTGCGGTTTGGGAAGGCGTGGCCCGCGGCGCGTTGAACGCAGCCGTCAAGCACGCCACGAGTTTCGTTCACAGGGACCGAAACAAGAGTCTGTCCGACTATCAAGCGATCCGGCAGGAGCTCGGTGCGGCCAAGGTGTTGGTCGAGACCTTGCGGCCGTGGCGCCTGGAGCTCGCGGCAAGGCTGGATGAGCTCTGGCGGGCCGGTAAGCCGCAGAGCGAGATCCTAATCCCTCTGACCGAGTTCAAGGTCCATGCAGCCGAGGTTGCGAATAAGGTCGCAGCAGCAGCACTCACGGTCACGGGAGGTTACGGTTACCACCGCGGCCCGATCGAGCGCGCCTTCCGTGACGCGCGGGCAGCCATCGCCATGGGACCATCAAACGTGATTGCTCGGGACTGGATCGGTAAGGCGCTGGTCGGCCTGCCGCTCGAGCTGTTCTACGAGGGCGGAGAATAGGCCGAAATGCGCCGCGCTATTGGGCGCTGGGCCCCGCGAACGCTGGGCTCAGCGTCACGCGCCGCTTTCCGAATCCGACTTCGAACCGTTCTGGATGATGCGGTCCTGTAGCGCAGGCGCCCCAGTCGCCTCAGCTACAAGTTCGATGGCGCGAAGCCCGCCCGCCTTATGATCGCGTAACAAGGAAGGTGAGCCGCTAAATCCTCTGCACGATGGCAATTCTATTAACGTAGTTGTATCTCGCCACACGCGAGTTCCGCTAAGGTCATTGTCGGATTGGAGGAGACCTCGCATGTTCGACTCCGAAACCACCACCCTTCTGCGCGCGGTTCTGGATGAAGTTTGCAAGGATCTTTCGCTTCATGAGACCGGCGCCAGAACACACGTCGCCTCCAAAATCCTGGAAGCCGCGACCCGAGGAGAGACGTCCGTCAACGTTCTCAAGCAAGTTGGCCTGACGGCGTTGAATAGCGCGCCGACGATGTGGCGCTAGAAAGCTCGCAGGTGCGCTTCCTTCAGCGAGGCGCAGGCTCAGGCGCTGAATTCACCGCAACAGTCAACATTGATTCAGATGTTTCAACTGCGGTTGCTCGCTAAGTAGATTGCAAGCCTGGGCGTGGATTCCTTAATCTTTCGGTACACATTCACTCCGCCGAAACTCACAGTGCAGCGAGATTGTCTTCCCCGTACCTCAGGCGGCGCGTGCGGAATCATCCATTTGCAGCGCTTCAGCGGACACCTTGCCCGAGGGGCCTGTCTTGAGCTCGAAGCTGATCCGGGCCCCCTCGGCAAGCCCATTGTCGCCGGCCTTCTCAACCGCCCTTTGCTCGCCGCCCGCCTCCAAGTAGTTACTGGTCTCACGCCGTACGTGCATTCGTGCCCGTCGAAGCTATCCCTGCAGCCGATCGATCGACTGCCATCGCTCGCCATTTTGCATTTCAGGGCCGCGAACCCGGGACGGTGATAATGCTTGGCCTGCAGGGTGATCGTGCCGTCGGCTAGGGCGTGTCGACCGTCGATCCCGTTATCCGGCCCCTCCGGAAAAGCCTCGAAGTGCTTTCCAATTTCGCGGCCTATGAGGTCGCGGCGCAAATCCTCAAACTCGCTGTGGGACAAATTCGCGAAATCACAGTTCATGCGACTGGAACTTGAGGAGGATGGCGCGGGGAAGGGGACCTGGTTTAAGAAATGCTATTTTAATCTAGTATTGCTTGATTTTATGGGAGCTTTTCAAACTTGCAAATGGTTTGAAGATATGGCGATATATCAACTATGGATAGACAAAGGGGACAACTCTTAAACCAGCTCGACAAGCTCCTACCCGAGGGGCTAGTGGTCGATTCTGCCTGGCTCAAGCGGCACGGCTACTCCACCCAACTCCAGCATCTGTATGTGCAACGTGGTTGGCTTGAACAGCCAGCCCGAGGGGTCTTCCGGCGGCCGCGTTACAAACTAAGCTGGCAACAAGTCGTCATATCCCTCCAAGGCATCCTGAATTATTCCCCACTCGTCGTGGGCGGACGGACGGCGCTCGAATTGCAAGGGTATGCCCACTATCTCCCGCAATCGACGACCCGCGTCCATCTTTACGGACCCAAGCCGCCACCATCCTGGCTCAGTAAGTTGCCGCTATCCGTCAAATTCATCTACCACAATGATAGACGGCTCTTCAAAAACGACCCCGTCGCGAAGAGCATAAGCAGCGTCCGCTGGAATGTCGAAACCGGCAAGATGACAGACATCACGGCCTTTCGGGGAGGCGACGTAGCTCAACTGAACTGGGGGCAATGGGACTGGCCTCTGACCTTGTCCACGCCCGAGCGCGCCGTCTTCGAACTGCTTGACGAATTGCCCAACAACGAAAGTTTCGAACAGGTCGACGCCCTGCTCGGTGGTCTTGCGAACCTTCGGCCGGACCGCTTGCAGAAGCTCCTGAACGATTGTGCGAGCGTGAAGGTCAAGCGTCTCTTCTTCTATTTTGCCGATCGCCACAACCATGCCTGGCTCAAGCGGCTCAACAAGGAGGCTGTCGATCTGGGCCACGGCAAGCGCATGCTCGTCAAAGGTGGCGTTCTCGACCCGACCTATCAGATAACGGTACCGGAAGATCTCAATGGCGTTCGCTGACATCTACAAAAAGCAGGTCGCGCTGTTGCTGCGCGTTCTCCCGTTCGTCACCGAAGAGAAGTGTTTCGCCCTGAAAGGGGCACTGCAATCAATCTGTTCGTCCGCGATATGCCGCGTCTGTCCGTCGATATCGATCTGACTTATGTTCCTGTAGCGCCGAGACCCGAATCCCTCGCCGACATCGATGCGGCCATGCAGCGCATCGCAGCCAAAGTAAAAGACAAGATCCCCGGTGCGCAGGTCCATGAGACCCGTAAGGAGGGCGCGATCGTCAAACTGGTGGTTCGCGCGCAGAATGTCCAGATCAAGATTGAAGTCACACCGGTGCTGCGTGGCTGCGTCTTCGAGCCGGTCGTGACTTCGGTGCGGCCTGCCGTTGAAAAAGAGTTCGGATTCGCGGAGGCTCGTACCGTGTCTTTCGCCGATCTCTATGGCGGCAAGATCGTTGCGGCTTTGGACCGCCAGCATCCACGCGATCTGTTCGATGTGCGAGATTTGCTCGCCAAATGAAGGCATCACGATGAAATCCGCAAAGCTTTCATCGTCTATCTCCTAAGCCACGACCGGCCGATGTTCGAGGTGCTTGCCTCGCCTCAAAAAGATATCAGCGATGAATTCCTCCATGGCTTCGAGGGTATGACGGACAAGCCCGTTTCCAAGGATGCCATTATCGCCGCGCGCAAGACGCTCGTTGAATAAATTGTTGGCAAGATGCCGGACGCACACCGGAAGTTTCTTGTATCGTTCGAGCGCGGCGCGCCGGATTGGGGTCTCCTCGGCATACCCGCCGCAGCCGATTTGCCGGCCGTCAAATGGCGTCAGCAGAATCTCGACAAGCTGCCGAAGGAAAAACGCGACGAGCTCGTCACTGGCCTCGAAAAGGTTCTCTTCGCATAGGTTTGCGAATTTCTCGGCGGCAGTTTCGAGAACAGATGAATAGGCGATCTTGGGCAACTCGGGTCGCGGCCATAGGCCTCGACGATGAAGGAGATCACGGGTTTAAGAGCCGCAAAACGTTCGTTAGCTTGCCGATCGTGAAACTCCGGTCACCTCAAAATCGGTTCGAAACGGCGGAATAAGGGTCACGCGTTCGCGGGGCTTGACGAAACTACAGTGCCCATAAGAGAGCTGTAGTCAGGACCGTGGTTTTAGCATCGGCGATGGCAGAAAGTGCTTATTTTTCAATAGGGGTTGACTCCCACTCTCTCCGCCGCTGCACTGTTCTCCTTTGTATCCGATCGTTCGGACCGACAGCAAAACCAATGAGTGTCGCGACAAAGGCTGTTCCGACCGGTTACCCGACGTTACGCTTCGTCACCACGAAAATTGTGGCTTCTGGGGTGGGTTCGAAGGACGGATTTCGCGATGAAGAACTTGGCGAGCGAAGCTCAAGCCGCTCGACGTCGGCGGGAGATTCGCGACGACCTCGACTATGTCTACTCCATAACCCTCTAAGACCCTCCTTTTGAAAGATGGCGAAGGCTTGCCGACTTGGGGTGCAAAGCTCACACGATGGGGATAGGATGTGCGCCGTGAAAGAAACCGTCTCTGAACGACCTGGTCAGCGATTCCATAACCTCGTTGCCCTCTTGGAACGGATGTTCGCGCACAAGGACGGAGTGACCGTGGCTTCCTCCTTACGGTTGCCCGACAAGGACACCGGGCGGCTTCGCGAGCATGACGTGGTTATTATCCGTCGTACCCATCACGGGCCGAACCTCACCGCCATTGAGTGTAGGGACCAAGGGCGAAAGGTGGGAGTTCCTCAGATCGAGGCCTTTGCCAAAAAGTGCGAGAAGACCGGAATCCACCACGGCATCGTAGTTGCTGCAAACGGCTTTACAAACACGGCCCGCACCAAGGCTGAGGCACTGAACCTGACGTGCATGGAGTTGGCCGAAGCAGAATCCTTCGAATGGATTGGCACTGTCACCATCATCGGCCAGTTCTACAACTTCACTGCGATCGAAGCTCACGTTCGCGTGGTGGAAAACGGGCTAAAGGTCGCAAATCCATCCACCGTCTATACGGCTGATGGCTTGCCCTACAACGGCGAGGGTATTCAATCTCTCATCGTGGACAAACTGACGACGGAAGCCCGCAATCCGACCGTCCGTCAGACCCTCACTGGTCACATCGTTGCACCGATGGAGGGCTTCTACATCATCGACGCTCTGAGCCAGCGCTTCCAAGTGAAGGATATCACGTTCACTTACGCGCTGGAGATTGAGGTCACGGAACGCCCGATCACGCTCCATTACTACGCCGGAGAAAGCGCAGCGTTGGAAATCGCCTCTGGACAAATCTCGTTCGCCACTGGGCAATCTACGTTGGCATTCGTCAAATCGAAAGACGGCGTGATGGGCTACGTCGTCTCCACTGGAGGGTTGAGCCATCGAGTGAAGATCGGCGATCTGCCAGAACGGCGCCTCGGCTAGATTCTAGCTAGAGTCGTCAGCTGACGGCTGCAGGCTCCAGCGACTGGCCGAGCAAGAGATGCCAGAGCGTCAAGATTTCATGCGCTGCGCGAGCAGGGCTTCGCGCGGGCGGATCTAATCCGTTGAGCGGCGTGCCTGGAGCACGCTCGATGCCGAGCAATACAGAGCTCCGGCAGCGCCTTCGTCAATGGCGCCTTCACGCACCTCTCGCATCTAAGGTTGGGACTGGGACCGGCTGACCAGTCCGATGACCGCGTAACCGGCGCTTTCGGATATTTCTGCCGCGGGCTAGCTCGTGATCTTCAAGGTCGGAATGAAGCCGCCGACCGACCGATTCTGATCATAGATGCGCAAGGGCAGATCGGCTTTCGGCATCCGAACACGCCCAACCTCGATAGAAGCTGAGTTCGGCAATGCGGGAAAGACGTTGATGAACGCATTCTCTCCATGAACAGCCTTGATCTGGTCGAATAGACGCCGAAGGTGGCGCTTGAACTCCACCAAATCCTCGGGACGGCGCATGATATCGTTGTGCGGGTTTCCGCGGTCAAGGACCAGATAGCGATATCATCGCCGAGCACGGTCCGAAGCCGATCGTCGGTAACGGTCGCTGTAGACTTTGCCTACCGAGAGGAACGCTCTTGTACGGTCCGTACCGAGAGGAACGCTCTTGTACGGCCCGCGTAGCGAAGCGCTGGCCTCCTCAAAACCGCTGGCGACGGGAAGGCTCTGGCGCGCTTCGAAAGATAAGCCGAGGCGAGGCCGTTAAGTCTCCGCTAGCCCCGCCGAGCCTATTGTCGGCCATTCTCGACCGAATAGGTGCATCATGAACGCTGCGACGGCGGGCCTTTGGGCGCGGACTGCGACCAAGACGCTGCAAAGGTTTCTTCGCTTTGTGCGTGGCTCCGATAGCCTGAGCGTGGCCGACAAAATCTATTCCATCGCCGGATTTTTGACGATCGTCACATTATTTCTGCTGGTGATGTCGATCCATTCCGTGCGCCTACAGGGGAACTATCGGCACATGCAGGCCGATTCGGCCGCGGCCGCCGTCAATATCGGGCGCGTCAACGCCCTGATCTACGCGATCGTGATGGAATCGCGTGGGATCTACATGTCCACCGAACCGGCGAAAGTGAAGCAATTCGCGGGAGAGCTGGTCAAGCGCAACAGCGAGCTCACGGCGGTGATGGTGCGCTGGGAACAGACTGTCCAACTCGACGATCTCGAGCTGTTCGCGGCATTCAAACAGCGAGTGATGCAATTCATCGACTTTCGGCAGGAACTGGTGCGGCGGGGGCTCGAGATCAGTCCGGCCGCGGCTCGTGAATGGGGCGATAACGACGCCAATCGCACGGTGCGCAGCAATCTCAATGCTGACCTCGAGGCACTGCAGCGATCCTACGACAAGCAAGCCCGCGAAGCCGATCAGCTTGCTGACGAGAACCGCTATGCGGCCTGGTACCTGTTCATGCTTGGCCTCGCGGCGCTGGTCCTTGCCGCGATCAACGTCCTCGTCATGCGCGACTCTGTGATCGGCCGGCTCTCCGATATCACACAAGCAACCGACCGGATCGCCGCAGGAGACATCAAGAGCGAGGTGCCGCATCTGATGCGGAACGACGAGATCGGTTATCTGGCCCGCACCGTGCAGCACTTCCGCGATGCCGTGCAAAAGATTTTGGAGCTGGAGCAGCTCGAGTTCAACACGGCGCGGCAACGCGACGCCGCCATGACCCAGCGCGACAAGCTCAACCATAAGTACCAGGCCAAGAGGTGGCAATTGTCGGCGGCGATCAACAGCATGCCCCAAGGCCTCATCATGCTCGACGGCAGGGCCAATGTCATCGCGATGAACAACAACTATCGACGGATCTACAATCTGCCTGAGACGATCAGGGCTGGCTCCACGCTGGAGAAAATCCTGCAGCATCGTGTCAAGAACGGACTTTTCAGCGGCGACATCGTCAAGTATCTCACCGCGTTTCTCGATCGCATCGCCCGGCGCGAGCCGACAGCCTACGAGATCGCGCTAAATGACGGCCGCACGATCAAGATCTACGAGCGTCCGATGGATGGCGGCGGTTTGGTGTCCGTG
Source organism: Bradyrhizobium sp. CCBAU 11361 (assembly GCF_028128935.1). Classification (NCBI taxonomy): domain Bacteria; kingdom Pseudomonadati; phylum Pseudomonadota; class Alphaproteobacteria; order Hyphomicrobiales; family Nitrobacteraceae; genus Bradyrhizobium; species Bradyrhizobium sp. CCBAU 11361. The sequence continues at coordinate 32,944 of NZ_LBJZ01000161.1, read as the reverse complement.
CAGGAGGACGTCACAGACTTGCGTCATGGCCAGCGCATGTTGGAGAGGACCGAGCGGTTTCTGGCCACCATCGTCGAGAACGTTAACGAAGGCATCATCGCCAAGGACGCGCGCACCTTGCGTTACCTTTTCGTCAACAAGGCCGCCGAGAAGATCATCGGCATGTCGCGGGCCGAAATCGTCGGCAGGACCGCGCGCGAATTGTTCTCCCCGGAGGCGGCCGACCTGATCGAACGGCGTGACCAGCAGTTGCTTGCCCAGAAGCAGCAACTCGAACCCATTATCGATTCGATCGATAGCCCCGTTCGCGGGCAGAGAGTGATCTGTGCTCGACGGTTACAGATCGGCAGCGCCGGAGAAGAATCGCACATCTTCGTGACTATGGTCGAGGATCGGACCGATCAGATCGGAGCGGGCCCATAGCGGATCGTTGACGCCAAAAGAGCGATCACAATTCACCCCTCCGGCGTCGGCAACTCCCTGAGCGGCTGCCCGACACCGAGGAACACGGACCATCCAGGCCAAAAGAAGTCGCCCAGGGAAGTTGAACGGCGACTGCATGGACCGAGCCCCAGGGGCCGCGCTATCCCCGACACGTTCGCCGCCGGCGTGAGCGTTTCTGTGACCTACGCGTTCACCAAGCTGAACCATTGCGATTTGTTGTTCCCAGGTCGTGGACGTGCAGGGGGAATGGAAACCTCCTCGTGGTGGCTTAGTCCTATCAGCTCCGTCCGGGTGATAGATTCCGCTCGCGTCCCACGATCTATCTTGGCGGAGAGTCCGAGGCTGCGCGCGCACTCGCGGCAGACGCTGCCGATGTCTATTTCATGAATGGGCAGCCGCTCGACGACATTCGCTCGCTGATCCAGGACGTCGCGCGAAGGCCGCGCCGCGGCGTGCCGATTCGCTTCGGCATGTCCGCCTTCGTGATCGCGCGCGAGACCGACGCGGAAGCCCAGAGGAAGCTCGTCGAGCTGTTCACGATTGCCGACCAGGACAAGCCGGCCCCGGCGCGCGTCGTCGCCAACGCCGACCCCGATGCGCAGAAGTTCAAGATGGCGGCCAAGGAGGCAAGGGTAGAACGAACGGAGGGACCTCCGCGCGGCTCGTCGGTAGCTATGACACGTGGCGCGCCGGATTCTCGAATTCAACAATATCGGCGTCGAGCTCTTCATGCTTCAGTTCCAGCCGGGCGACGAGAACATGCGGCGCTTTGCCGAGCATGTGATTCCTCGCGTGCGGCACCTGCAGGCAAGGGCGGCGTGACTGAGCATGAAGCGGTTATGGCCGACTGGATGATGATCCTTCTAGATCGACGCTGGCACGCGAAGCGGTCAGTACAATTCAGCCAAAACAACGCTCCTTCCATTTCATTGACTGAGGATCATTTGCACTTACGATCCGGCGCTACGATGTGTGGCGCACAATGGGACGAAATCGACCGCGCCAGCACAATCGAGTGTCGCAGACCCTCGGCGCGAATCACGCAGGTGTGGTGATGGGCATTTCGGAGACCGGTAATGAGCAAAGATCGCCTCTTCCTGTTGAAGCCAGGATTTGAAGATCCGGCACAGCCGGGGCGGTTCTTCGTCTGCCCGCACTGCAACGCGATCGAAGGCTTGCTGGCATCGTTTCCGGGGCTGGCAACGCAGATTGAGGTGCATCGCCTGTCATTCGCGCGACCGAGAGCCGAGATCGTGGAACTTCTCGGAGAGCAGCACCAATCGCTTCCAATTCTCGTCTTCGATCAGACCCGTCCGGTACCCGACGATGCGGATGTCGCAAATGGCTGGCGGTTCATCGACTCATCGCAGCGAATACTCCGCTATCTCGCCGATCGCTACACATTTCCACATGTCCATCAGTAGGTCGGGATGGAGATCGCCATTGCAAAGCGGCAACGGAGGAAAGCAGGTAGAGACTGGATCTCCTGGAGGAGAGTTCTGAGCCGGCGGGCCCACACGCGGGGCGGGGGCTGTCGATCAGAACGGCTGTCGCGTGAGCCAAGCGCGCCTGCCGTCGTCTCATCCGGAGGCGCGCTTCCGCGATCACGCTGCGGCCAAAGCGCAGCGATCGGAATGCAGATGCGAGACGATAACCAGCTCGACGCCGTCGAGGGCTTGGTCGGTGCTCACGGGGAGCTCAACCAGCGGATTTGGCGAGCGTCCCGCAATAGAAGGGCGGCTGTGCTTCGGCGCGAAACCGGATCGATGAGTATCGTGCGTCCACCGAGATTCAGCTTCAATGTTGCGTTTCGAAGGAGTTGCAGCTTCATCCGTCATTCCTCGTTCGCTAATAGAGAGTCTTTTTGGCGTCGGTTTCGATTCGCGCCTCGATGTCCTTGACGGTGAGATCGGCAGGCATGGTCTGATCGGAAATCATCTGTCCGAGCGACGGCAGTTTGGCGCGATCCAGCCGATAGTCATCCCGCCAGAGACGGCTGCCCTTGAGAGCCTTGGTGCAATGAAGGAACGTCTCCGTGACGGTCACGACGATCGCGAGCTTTGGCGCCTTGCCGCCGACCGACCTCAATTGGAGGAGGACCTCGGAGCGCGTGAGACGCGCGGTGCCATTGACCCGCAGCAATTCCTCGATGCCCGGAAAGCGAACAGCAGGCCGATCGCCGGATTGACGAGCAAATTCTCCATCGTATCGAGGTGATTGTTGCCGGGCCGGTCCGGGATCGCCAGATGATGAGGATCGAAGATATGCACAAAACTCGGCGCGTCGCCGCGGGGGCTGACATCATGGCCGCGCTCGGGATGCGACGAGCCAATGATGACAAGCGGCGCATGCGCGATAAAGTTGCAGCAATGTCGATCCAGCCGGTCGAGCTGCTTGGCGCGCATCAATGCCGACGGCGGAAGATAGGGTGGCCGTAACTCCTCGGCAGAAGTGAGATAGGTCGGCGCCTCCAGCATCGGCGAGGTCTCCTCAATCTGGTCAATCCCTGACATTGCGCGGATAGGTCTGTTTGGCCGCATCGGCCGCGGCCAGATCGACTTCAAGGCTGATGATGGGATTGTCCTCGCTCGTGTGCGCAAGGATGTCTCCATCAGGCGCCACGATCCAGCTTCCGCCGGCAAAGCTGCCGCCGCGCCGGTTCGCCGTCACCACGAACGCGCCGGCTGCAATCGCCGCCATCCGCGTCGCCACTTCCCAGCGCGGATGGCCGCCGGTGGCCCGCGGCGCGGCAATCAACTGAACCCCCGCCTGCCCGAGACGGCGCGCCGCGGTGCTCACCATGAGCTCCGTGCAAACCAGTTCGGCGAAGCAGAGGTTGTCGTCCCGCACGGGAAGTACATTCTGTGGGCCGCGATCGAACCAGGTTGCTTCCCAGCCCCTCTCCTGCTGCGGCAGCCACGCCTTGGGCCTGCCCCCGACCAGACCGCTCTCCGGCTTCCAGAGAAAGGTCTCGTTCCAGCGCCGTGTGTCCACCTCGACAGCCCGCGTCCCGAGGATACGCTTTGCCGTCAGGCGCTTCAGCTCATCTGAGATCTTGGCATGCGTGGCGACGGCCTGACGCCAAACGACCTCGCTGAAGACCGGGCTTCCCCAAAAACTGTCGACGCCTGCCAACTCGGGAAGAACGAGCAGATCAACCGGGGCCTTGGCGAGCTCACGTTCGAGCCGGCTCTACATCGCTGTCGCGCCGTCGCGACGATCGGGAAATTCACAAGTCGCTACTCGGATGATCACCATGTCCTCCATCTTGGTCAAAGTTGCGCCAGGCGAGGCCGGGTTGACCAGTGGCACGGATGCCACCTAACGTTAAGATTATGCCAAACCTGCGCACGCGCGCCACACGTCAGAAACCACGACCGCCAAGGCGGGAGCAGTTTGTCGCCGTGCTCGCCTATGACGGCGTCAACGCTTTCGAGCTCGGACTGGCGGTGGAAGTTTTCGGCCTGACAGATATGGGCACTGACTGGTATCGCCTTGTCGTTTGCAGCGAGCATCCGGGACGGCCGCTTGCTACCAATAACGGCATCAGAATTGTTGCCGACGACGGTCTGAGGACGCTGGCGCTGGCGAACACGATCATCGTGCCGGGGTGGTCGCATATCGAGCACATTCCGTCCGTGACATTGCTCGACACGCTGCGCCGTGCACATCAACGAGGTGTGCGGATCGCCTCGATTTGCTCCGGCGTGTTCATCCTTGCTGCCGCCGGATTGCTCGATGGCCGCCGTGCCACCGCGCATTGGGCGCAAGCTGAGTTGCTCTCAAGCCGATATCCGGCCGTAAATGTCGATCCAAATGTGCTTTATGTCGACGACGGCGACATCATGAGTTCAGCCGAATTTCCCGAGGTGCTGCGGCCGCGATCCGCTGCATCATCGCGCGAGACCTTCTTCCAGGAGAGTCTCACCGATGGACCGGTCTTGACGGGGCGCTTCTGTGAGCCATCGACGACAGTTGTCTCCGTGCTACCACTCGAGTCTTAATTGTTATCGGTACCCCCGTTGTTTCCAGAGCAAGTGCCACTTCCGAAAATCTGCATCTTCTACGAGCCATGCTCGCTATCGCCGCTAACGCCATCGTTGCGGCAAGCAGTTGGCCTCAACGCGTTGGAGCGCGCCTATTCGCGCTCCAAGAGCAACCCGAGGCTGCTGGCCATCTCTGTGACGGAGGTCAACGGTCGTCTGAGAATTCGCGCGACCCTGCTCACTGGCTGCCCTTGATCAATTAACCCTCGCAATTTATGCCGTTCAATGGCCGTCCAAGCGCGTTCACTTCCGTTGCGAATACGTCTCGAAACAGTCTTCATTTCGTTCGAGCCGTCCTGAGACTCAATTTGAGAGGGCATGATCACTCCGTTGCTGACGATGCAGCTTGTTGCATGAACATCAGGAAAATCAATAAAAGTAAAGATGGCAGGCTCGCGCGCGAGCCGGTCCGAGTGCAATCACCAAACAACGCGGTTGGTTTGACAGGTTCTCCTGGAAACACATTGGCTGCACTGCTGACTAAGGTCCGGAGGATACCAACCCTTGTCCAGAGAAGGTGCGCTGGCACACTCCGGCATCGATCAATCTCACCTTCGCTGTCGAGAACAAGTGCGTTCATGCTTCCTCGCCGTCACGGTTCAGCATGGACGTCATACGTTATGGGCGAAAATTGAAAACACCTCTCGCGGGTCTGGATGGATAATGGCTATCCTGGTTCGAAATCAAAGAAGCCGATCGGATGTTCGCCCTACAATCTGTCTCTAAGCATTTCGAGAAGAGCGACGGGAAGCTGTTTCTGGCGCTTCAAGAGGTAGACCTCGAGATACAAGCCGGCGAATTCTTGTCGATCATTGGTCCGTCCGGTTGCGGAAAGACGACCCTCCTGAACCTCGTCGCCGGCTTCGTCAAGCCGACGTCCGGACGCGTGCTCAAAGAGGGGGCCGAAGTCGCCGGCCCCGGCCCCGATCGCACGATGATGTTTCAGGACTATGCACTATTTCCCTGGCTAAGCGTTGCGGACAACATCGCCTTTGGATTGGGTGCGGAGAAATTATCCGCAACCGAGCGAGACACTCGTGTCCGTCACTTCATTTCGCTCGTCGGCCTGGATGGATTCGAGAAGGCGTATCCGTCTCAATTGTCAGGGGGTATGCGGCAGCGGGTCAGCATCGCAAGAGCCCTGGCTCCGGCCCCTGACGTCGTCTTGATGGACGAGCCATTTGCGGCTCTGGATTCGCTGACACGCGACCGGCTTCAGGAGGAACTGCTCGCCATTTGGTCTCGCGCCCACAAGACCTTCGTTCTGATCACGCACAATGTCGAGGAAGCCGTGTTCCTGAGCGATCGGGTGGTCGTGATGGGATCTCGGCCCGGGCGCATCCACTCCGTCGTTGACATAGCGATCCCACGCCCACGAGCGCCTGAGATTCGCGTCCGGGATTCCGTATTCCTTGATCTCAAGCACGAGGTGCTGGATTTGCTGGGTCGGGTCACTCCGACAGCGGAGCGTCATTGATGTCGCTGTTGCAGGCCGGCGCTCGCTCGCAGGAGCCAGGCAGCGCCCTCACTGATCTCGTCAAAACCAAGCCGGCCACGTTCCCCTTGGCGCAAGTGAAGTATTTCGTGCCGCTGCTGGTGCTGCCCGTCCTGTGGGAGATCGGTGTTCGGTCCGCGATGATCAACGCAAACCTGTTCCCGCCGCCCTCCGCGATCGGGGCCGCGGTGCTAGATCTCGCGCGCGCCGGCATGTTGTGGTGCGACGTCTCTGCCAGCATCCTCAGGGTCCTAGTCGGCTTTTCGATCGCAACTGTCGTAGGGGTTGGTCTCGGCCTTCTGCTAGGGCGTTTATCGGTGCTGGCCCGCTACGTGCTTCCGCTGATCGAGGTCATTCGTCCGATCTCCGTCATTGCATGGATTCCGATCGCGATTCTGTGGTTCGGCCTCGGCGATCGACCCGCCTGGTTCCTGATCGCGCTCGGCGCGTTCTTTCCAATCTTCACCAGTACCTACGATGGTGCGCGCTCACTTTCGGATGTCTACGTCCGCGTCGCTCGTTGCTTCGGTGCGCCGCGCGGATTGTTCATCCGCCAGGTCCTGCTGCCAGCGACGCTACCGCATATCCTCACCGGAATGCGCATAGGGCTCGGCACCGGCTGGACTTGCGTCATCGCTGCCGAATTGGTCTCGGCGACTTCAGGCCTTGGCTACATGATCCAGCTCGCGCGGACCACGATCGAGACCGAGAAGGTTCTCGCAGGCATGCTCGTGATCGGCTTGATTGGATTTGCCATGAACAGCTTGATGTTGCTTATCGAGCGTCGACTTTCGTTGCACCGGCGGCTGCCCGATTGAATTTCTTTAAACCATTGGATGAGGTGATCTCATGAGACGCAGAACGTTCCTGATCGGCGCGGGCACCGCCATTGGCGGCCTTGCCACAGGCTTCCCGAGACCGGCAATCGTCAGCGCCCAGAGCAAACCGTTGAGCAGGATCACGCTTGGCTATCAGAGCCTGTGGGCCGGCGGTGGTCAAATCTTCGAGGCGTTGCGCCATACGAACATTCTCGAACTCAACGGAATAGAGGCCGAGTTCAAGACCTTCACCTTTGGCGGACCGCTGGGTGAAGCGGCCGTCGCTGGCAGGATCGACAACATCTATGCCGCGGACGCGCCCACCTTGCGCGCAATCTCCCGCATCCCGGGCTCCAAGGTGCTGCACCGGACGCATGATCAGCGCTTCGGTATCGTCGTCCGCAACGACTTCAAGGGCACAACGCTGGTCGACTTGAAAGGAGTGAAACTGTCAGGGCCCTTCGGAACCACCGTGTTTCCCCGAAGCATTCAGGCGGTGGTCGCGGCCGGGATCAAGGAGCCGTTCAAGGATATCACGATCATCAACCAAGATATTGCCGAGCAGGCCGAGTCCTTGAAGAGCGGGCTTGTCGATGCCGTCACGACGTGGGATCCGACCTACGAAAGATTGTTGCAGCAGAAGATCGGCAGGGAGCTGTGGCGCGATCCAAAAGGTGCCTCCGGCATTCAAGCATTGAGCGGACCCTGGCTCGCTCGCAATGGAGAAGAGGCGGCGATCCGTTTTCTCAAGGCATGGACTTTGGCAGTATGGTGGACGTCGAACAATCTTACCCAGGCTGACGAATGGTTTGCGCAGACGTCCCGGCTGGACGCCAGCCTGTTGCGGGCGGCAACCGATGCCGATCGTTACCTGCGCGCGCCGGTCAAGGACGTCAAATCGCTCGATTTTGCCGTCTCCGATGCAGAAATATTGGAAAGTCAAAGGGTTCTCGACTTCCTGCATGAGCAGAGGCTGCTGACGGCCCGCCTTGAGGCTGCGCCTTACTATGACCGCGGGCCCATCACGATTGCGCAAAAGCAGATCGCAACCGGCGATTTCTCGGATCCTGCCAAGATCAGGATCGTGGGCTGACGGTGTGAAATTGAATGGCCGCAACGTCACCGCTGTCCTGAATCGGAACTGAAATGAATCTAGATCCTCGTCTCCACGGGACGCCTTCCCCGGCGGACTTCGACGATAGTCCGCTCGCGCGCGTGCTGCGCCAGCCGATGATCCTCGGCCTTTTCCTGCCGACACAAAGTGGAGGCTGGTCCGCATCCGCGGCACCTCGCTCGACATCGTGGGAGTTCGACTACAACGCAGCGCTCGCGCTTCGAGCCGAGGAACTGGGCTTCGATCTGGTCTTCGGCTTGTCGGAATGGGTTCGTGCAGGCGGCTATGGCGGCAAGATCCGGTTTCGAGAAGATTCGATCGACCCGTTCATGACCGTCACGGCGCTCGCGGCCCTCACCAAACGATTGCTGTTGCTCTCGACTATCCACATCCTCTGCGGCCCGTGGCACCCGATGCATCTAGTGCGTTTCGCGGCCACCGCCGATCACATCTCGAAGGGACGCTTCGGCATAAATGTCGTGACCGGGTTCTCTCCAGCAGAGCCGCTCATGTTCGGCATGCGCCGCCAGGAGCATGACCTTCGCTACGAGATGGCGGATGAGTTCATGTCCATTGCGAAGCGGCTTTGGCAATCGGAGCATAACTTCACATATGAAGGTCAATTCTGGCGTCTTGAGGACGCGTTCGTGCGTCCCAAGCCTCGCTACGGGTGGCCCATTCTTGTGAGCGCAACCGGATCACCAGCGGGATTTTCCTACGCAGCGCGGCACTCGGATCTCGCTTTCATCACCAGTCCTGCCGGCGCCAACGTCGAGCGTGCAGTCGAGGCGCTGCCAGCTCATACGGCCAAACTCAAGGCTGAGGCGCTAAGTTTGGGCCGCAACATTCGCACCATTATCAATCCGATGATCGTTTGCCGGGAGACGGAAGCAGAGGCGAGGGCCTATTACGACGACATCATCCGCCTGGCGGACACGGAAGCCGCCGCCGGGTACGCCAACCACTTCAAGAGTGGCGACAGCAAGGCTTGGAACAATCATGTGCCGCACGAGCGCATACTCGGCGGAAACGTGCACCTGATTGGCAGCCCAGAGCAGGTTGCGGACTGGCTCATCGCCCTGAACAAGGCGGGTTGCGACGGGATGCAGATTTCGTTCTATGATTTTCGCGAAGATCTCGAATTTTTCGGCGAAGCTGTGCTACCGCTGTTGCAGCAAGCCGGGGTCCGGGGACAAGTCTCCTGACATGCACAGTCAAGCACATCCGTGTTTCCTGCTGGAGAAGACGTGGCGGCTCGAAGGCCTGCCGCCCGGCAAAGCTCCGATTCGTGCGCTGCACGTCGGTGATCCCAGTTCTGGCGATGCAGAAAAAGTCTGGTTTGAGGGACCTCGATTTTGGCTCGATCGCGATCCTGTCGGAGAGGATGCCGTCGTTCAGATGTGACCAAATGAAAGTTTTTGATCGTAGAAGACTGTCTCAGCATTCAAGAAATTCACTCTAACGAGCGGTTTCTCCATGAATAGCGTCCGAGACGAGCCCACTGTTCAGATGCCTCACCCAAGCAATGATGACGCGGCTGATTTTGGAGCCTCTCCACGCGAAAAACCCCGGCACGAAAGCCGCGGCTCGTGATGCCACGGCGTACATCCGGCCGCGACGATCAGGTACCAGTTAGCATAAGGTTCTTGAATAAAATGAGACCTTCGCGGCGTCCGTAGTTGAACGTCGGCGCGGATCATCCGCCGCCAACCGTCGATGGTAACGGGTCGGTCTTGCAAGGCAGGCTAAAATTCTGCGATGCGGTCTCGTTTCGCGATGAATTACTGTTCGTTGAGCGGTAGGCAGGCATTTCTATCTATCGGGCAAAAGGTCTTCCGCGAAACAAAAAGTCTTTCGCGCAAGGTGAACGAAGATTCGACGGTCCGTCCTAATGAAGACCCAGGATATCGCCTCGCAGAAGATACTTATAGTCCTCCTCGGTCATCCATTTGGCGCTGTGTCGTGTCTAGTCCCAGATTTGGTATCACGTGATACTCAAAAAGCACCATCTACGTCCGTTGCCTCCGAATAACGATCGCGTGTCGCTCCAGCCGCAGCGACGTCTATCTGGTTTGGATGCGGGATCCTTCATGCTCGGTTTTGATATAGCCAAGTCGCAACATGCCCGGCCTTGGAACTAGGACCTAGTCCGGCGCCGACCTAATATGCTTTGATACGTAGGATGGAAATGAGACGCGTGGTGCTTCAATGTACGTGGTCATTCGCAAGTACACCAATGTTCGTTCGGTTGCGGATGCCGCCCGCCGCGCGAAAAGCGGCGTCGGTCAAATCCTAAGGGAATCGCATGGATTCAAGTCGTACTATGTCCTGGACGGAGGTAAAGGCGTCGGTGTCGCAGTGATGATATTCGAGGATCGCGAAAGCGCCAATGAAGCGAACAAAAAGGTCATGGAGTTCGTTCAAGCGAGTCTGCATGATCTCCATCTTGGAGACCCCGAAATCGTCGCCGGCGAGATACTGGTGAATATCCAATCCGATCAGTAGCGCGCCCCTTTCCATAGAGCAAACGCCACGGCGCGGACTTGGATGCCGTAGGGTGATATCGCAAGTCGGTCACATACCTATCTTGTCATTGATTCCGCTAGCGATGCCAGCGCCTCACGCGGCATGAGCGTCGGTCGGTTTGCACAAGGCGTTTCAAGCGGCAGGCGTCGACCATTGCTTATTTTCGAGCAGGGCGAAGATGCGGTCGGCTGATACCGGCCGACCGATGAGATATCCTTGGACTTCATCACAGCTGGTTTGGCGCAAACACCCGAGCTGCTCGGTGGTCTCGACGCCTTCCGCGACCACGCCAATGTGCAGATCCTGCGCCAGCGTGATTATTGATTTTACGATCGCCGCGCTATCCGGCCGTGTCAGCATGTCGCGTATAAAGGACTGATCGATTTTGATGCGGGTGTAAGGCAATTTTAGCAAATAGGTCAGCGACGAAAATCCTGTTCCGAAATCGTCGAGCGCCACCGTCACCCCCAGTTGCAGGAGTGAATTCAGGATCGATGATGCCGGCCCGTACTTTGAAATCAGCATCGACTCCGTTATTTCGATTTCAAGGCGGCTAGGGGCAACTCTGGCCTCCGCCAGGGCCTGCACGATTGTTTGCAGGATGCTGGTGTTATGGAATTGAGCTGCAGAGAAATTCACGGCGACCCTGAGATCAGAGGGCCAGTTCGACAGCGTCGAGCAGGCGCGTCGGACCACCCACTCACCGATCGGGTGGATCAAGCCGGTTTCTTCGGCAATTGGAATGAACTCAGCCGGCGAAATGACTCCACGGACAGGATGTTGCCAGCGCAGCAGGGCCTCAAATCCGGTTACTCGGTTCTCGCGAATATCAAAGAACGGTTGGTAGACGAGAAAAAGCTCGTCTTTCCCGATCGCCTCCTCCAGATCCCGTTGCAGCGCCCTGCGATCGCGCGCTGATTTGTCGTCGCTGGCCTCAAAGAAGCGAACCGTTCCGGGCCCCGCTTTTTTGGCGCGATAGAGCGCAAGGTCGACATTTTTTAGGAGCTCATTAGGCGTATTGCCGTCGCGCGGGGCCAACACGATTCCGACGCTCGTCGCGCCCGCGATCTCGCGTCTTTCGATCAGGAATGGTTCGCCGAAAGCGCCAACGAAGCGCTCGGCGATTTCCAACGCGTCTTCTACTTTGGCCAGATTGGTCACGATCAGCGCAAATTCGTCCCCGCCGATCCGCGCGACGGTATCGGTCTCACGCGCGCATCGTTGCAGTCTCGCCGCGGCCTGAACGAGGAACTCATCTCCTGCGGGGTGGCCGAATTTGTCGTTCACTTCCTTAAAGCGATCGAGATCAAGGAGAAAAACCGCGAATTCCTCGCCCGAGCGAGCCAACCGGTTGAGGGCAGCTTCGAGGCTTTCGTTGAAGGCGAAACGGTTCGGCAAGTGGGTCAGGGGATCCCGCCGGACCCTCCGTTCGGTTTCCAATTGAGCAATGGTGCGTTTCGTGAATTCGAAAGAATGGGCGAAAACGCCGCGCAGAAGTACGAAGCCATACGCCACAACAAGGATAGCGACGAGCAGATAGACGAAATCGCCATTTCTGCCGAGGCAGATTGCCGTACCCACAAAAATCGGGGCCGTGAATGCAACCGCCGCCACCGGAATCGTAGCGAAGGCGAATGCTCCGCCCGCGAGCATCCCGGAGCAAAGACATGTGATCACGAGTTGGCCGCCATTCGAGGCGTCGGCGAAGAAAGCTACCGGAACGACCGCCCAGGCGGTTCCAAGAACGAGCGAATTTCGCACCAGCCGATGCATGGCCTGTCGGGAGACGAACTGCGGCTTCGTAATCCGTCGTGATAAACGCGCCTTCAAGCCTATCGATAACGCGCCGCAAACCACGGCAGCTGCCCAGATCAGGGCATAGTTTCTGTTGGGCGAGTGCCAGAGGGCAATTGCAAGCACCGTCGCATTGCAGGCGTTGGCCAGCATTATGCCCAGGGAGTAACCGAGCACGAGGGAGATCTGCTCCGCGCGAATGTGCCCTGCGACCGCTTCATCTGTCGCAGGGCCGCCGAAAGCCGCCAGGTCCCCCGCGAATAGCTTCGAGACATACGAGCTCAGATATGTCCTCATCTGGCACCCCCGCAGGACTGGCTCTAACGTTGCGGCCAGTGCTGGAAGGTCGCGGCAAACATTTGAGAAAAGATAAATTCTTGAAGTTCGCCACGTCCGGCGCGGCATGGGGTGGCCGAACTCGTTATTTAGCGGTGGCTAAGGCAGGGCCGGGCGCTGGGCTGACCTCCCGTGTCCTTACCGCAAACGCGGGGCACAGTTCTGTACATTGCGTACTGACCTATGCCTGTAATCGATCGCCGAATTCGGCTAACCTGCCATGATGACAGCTTGTGCGCTAACCTGAATTAAACGGTGGGGCGGTATGAGATCGACAGAAGATGAGACACGCGAACGCATCGTAAGCTACGGCCGCCTGCGCCGACGACTTTCTCTATCGATGAGATCGGTAGGATGACGCAGCTTGTGCCGATCGTGGACGCCCGACATCTCGCCGCTTTCCTGCGCCATATCCGATAGAACGAAGCAATGCTGCGGGCTCACCACAAGAAACGGGCGATGCGAACGCAAGGCCAGGTCTAATGTCGCCCAGGCCAATAGAGGTGATGTGTGGGCACGACGATCTCCGCATCCCTCCAGCCGGTGTCCCCTTCCCGAGAGCTAGTACGAGCCCTGGCGGCAGAAGGCGCTTGAGGCGGTGGCCGGTTGTTCTCTCGTCGAGCCAAGGCGGGACTGCTGCCCTCGCTCCTACGTAGCAATCGTGGGTGTTTCATGCGCAATCGTGACCTTGGCTCCGACAGCTTCCTGGCACTGACCGCGGTCGGTCTGGTGGTGCTCTGCTCGAGCCTGCTCGCCTTTGCGTTCACTTAAAGCGAACGCGCTCGCTGCGTTTCTCGCCTTGACCAAGCTAAGTGCTTGGCGGATAGCAAGCCCAGCAGCACGGACACTGAACGCCGATTGCCGTCCGCCGCGGTAAGGCCGATCACGGTGTTTCGAGACCAGGCCCTCAGAGGTCTGGCCCGCGTTGGGATCAATTTTAAGGACATCGTCGAGGTTAACACTAACTCCGCATTGTCGGCGCGGCGGACAACGCCATTCTTGTTAGAGCGATCCAGATGATGGATTGCAGTGCGGCTCGCACTCAAACTGGAAGTGAAATGTGACGATTATCCTGGCCCTGCTAGGGAGCGCAATCATCGGACTGGGGACGGGCCTGTTCTTTCGGGTCTGGGCCATCGTGCTAGTGTCTCCGGCAATCGCGGTCCTCGCCGCGATCGTATTTCAGGCCTCCGGCTTTGGCTTCTTCGCTGGCGTGTCCGTCATCATCGGATGCCTCTTCGTCGGCCAGATCGGCTACCTGCTGGCAGCGTTCTGCCTGCATAAGGGAGACATCTCAGTTCAGGACGAAGCCGACGGCGACCCAAGCGAACACCGCCATCAGGATGTCCACGACAAGCACCAGTAGCGCAAGGCCCGTCCAGGACGGCAGCTTTCGGCGCAGCCGTAGGGTTTTTCGCCGTGTCAGCAGACGGCCCAGTAAGAACGGAGGTGCGTACCTGAGAGCAATGCCGGCCGCACTTTTTTGAAACACCATGGATCTCATTGCGGCACACCTTTCAATGCTAATGGTCGGTTTACCGTTTCATCAGCAAGAGCAGTGCCAGTGCGGAGCATGCGCGGCAGCGGCGGGGCGGCGGCGCGGAATGACAGCGTTGGAAGTGTGTCATGGAACCTGCGTGTCAACGTGGCACGGGCGGCCTCCGTAGGGCATGTGGCGCTTTCACCGGAAGCGCTTGCGGTTTTGACGCCGAATATCCAGATGCGCCACGTCATCGGGCATAATCTTCGCGTCGCGGATGCAGCTTTCGCTGAGCACGCCGCTGATGCTCGCCTTGGCGAGACCGTGCCGCTTGTCGGTGATTACATCCTGCAATTCGCGGAAATCGGCCAAATGGTGGTAAACGGCATAGACGCGTGGCTGGCGACCGGTTCACCACCGCCCGTCGAAAATTCGACGACCCGCCGGTACAAACGGCGGATCTCCTCACGCTTCCCGACGCACTGCGCGATGCGAAGATCTCAGCCAAGGTCGCTTTGGCTCACTTTCGGCTTCATCCCTATCAGAACCGAACGCTGTTTGAGTTGCTCAAGGATCCGTCGAAGGACTGATCGCCGTACGCGCGTTGCAAACCGACATGGAGCATGGCCCAACCGATAGGCAGCGTGTCAATGCAAGAAGCCAGATGTTTTTCGGCTGCATTGAAGAGGCGTTACATCCGACGCAACTCAAGACATTGCAGAGCAAATTTTACGACAGCGAGTAAGCATCCTGATCCCCGGCCGCGCGCCGCGTGCAGGGGCGCGGCTATGGCGGCCATTATGGTTAGCGGCCCCGAGCGTAAGCTCGAAGCGTAAGCCTGAACGACTGATCGCGGGCAGAGATCGAAATGCACATGTTCGGTGCAAGACTGGGTCTGACCGCGGTCCGCCTGGACCTCCAAACCAGCTTTACCGCCAGGTGAACGCAATCCACGACGCAGGCCCGCGCGCGAGGTCAGGCGGAATGAAACTTGGCTCGGAGATGATCGGATCAGACGTAGCAGATGCGGCCGCGGGTTTGTCTTCTTTTTCGACCCTTGTCAGCTTCTCGAAAGCCAGCCTCTTTAACACTCGAACTTGGCCTCTCGATGACGAAGCCGCCCATGTCTGAATTCGTGACGAACTTCAGCTCATTCCCTGCGGGAGATCTTCAAGAGGCCTTTGTTCTCATAACAGAAAGGAGAGCTTTATGGATCCGAACCCGATTGACAATGCCCGTTCACCAGAATCTCCAACGGCGCACGTCTGGACGCAGGAAGATCATGATTTGTTCAGTCAGATCATGAATGAAGCTGGACCATCATCACCTGCCGCACCTGAGGAAGCGATAGATGTCTCATTTGCCGTTCCCCAAAGATTTTCCCACGGTTCGCAAAGCGCCCCTGACGCGATGGTTGAGAAGCTGTTCCACCGCGGTCTCTTGCCGGACTCGGACCAGCCGACGATGACTTATGAAATCCTAGGTCACCGCTACACGGCCGGTTTGGATCCGTCCAATCGCGTTCGTCTTGTTCATAACCCTGCGGAGGACCAAGTGGTTGGGGCCGGCCAGGCGGGGGTACCGGACTTCGGAGCGTTCTTCCCGGAGAACCGGCGCTTCGGAACGCCGCTAGCACAGCAATGGGCTACATTTGCCCTAATGGACAAGCTGCGCGAAGAAGGTTTCATGCCGACCGCAGATAACTCCACCACAATCCTACTTAACGGACGGGCCTACAAAGCCGAATTAGTCGAAGGAGGGTTCGTTAGGCTTACACGGGAGCCAACCCGGCTGTGAACCGATCGCGCCGGGCTGGAGGCCTGCGATCACTTCGGGTGGCCTTACCTGGAGAGACAATCGCCACCTAACAGTGGATTGTTCGCGCCGCCAGTGGGTACGCATCCTCGGACCCACTGGCAGCCCACGAGAAGCACGATCATCCTGGCCATTTCGTCTGCGTGGCGCCGGCCTGTCATCCGGCATGCCATATTGCCCCCGTATTGCCTCATCTGAGGATGTTACTTTCGCTTGATCGATGTAGCTCCGGCGACCGGCCAGTCCGAGATTGCACCATAGCGCGCAGGATCGGAAGGAACTGGAGACGTCGCGGAATGCCCATGACACGCGGCCAGCGCCGCAGCTTTAGCCGTGTGGGATGATCGTCTCGGCTGCTTTGCCTCTGAGTAGCTCTGCACGATGGTGTGGTGCGGGCCGAACTGTTCGGGGCGTTGCTTAGCGAGGCGACCGAGAATTGCATGCGCGGTCAGACGGGGCTCGGCCGCGGGCCAGCGCTCGATGTCGGCTGGGTCCGCGCAAATTGGGAAGCGAAACCGGTGACCTGGAGGGGTTACTCGGAAACGGCGTTGGCTCTGCCGATGCGAGCCTAGATAGTCTTGGCGGACGCACGAGGTATTCTCAAGGAGCCGGCAAAGGTCGTGTAGCCGCCACGAGGGTCGCAAATGGCTTTGCATAGCAGTGCGATCGCGTGAGCGTATTGATCGGATGGGAATCCTATCAATTGGCACTACCAGATCTGGGCGTTTTGCAAGCAGTACCTTCGCCGTAGGATTACGGCAAAGACCGCATGCATATAGGTGTGCGCAAACAGCTTCGAAACGCGGAAAAGAACGGCATGTCGAACATCAATCTCAGCTCCCGATGCATTGCAGGTGCACGGGCCGGACAGCGAGCCATCATCGCCCTAAAAGTCATCAAATGGAGAGCGCTGGCCCCGAGACGTCGAGGTTTCCAGATGACACGCGGAATGAAGCCGATGTCGCGGATGGTCGCAGCAACAAGGCGCGCGCTCGCCATGTACGATCTCGACCGGTGCTGCGCAATCTGGTGGCTCTATCGTCTCCATTTCGGATTCACCGGCGACGTGATGTTGGGGCTCGCCGCGGTCACGGTTGCCCAGGAGAGATCCCGCTGCGGAATTTAGGAATCGGCGTCGAGCGCATACCGGGCTCGGCCAGCAATCTGCCGCAGGTTACTCGTTTGCACAAAAGCGTGGCCCAACGCCAATCGCCTCAAGTCTGCCCCAGCCAACAACGCCGCAATCACATCGAGTCCCGGCGACCTGAGCGGGGGGCGGTACTAAGGTGCCCGCAAACGCGACCAGCAGGCCGCGAAGAGCGAACTTGCGCTCGCGCTTAACATCACAAGCTGAAATTGATCGGCGGATGATGTTCCCCATAGAGGCCCTCAACAGCGTTCAGACAACCGGGCCCTAGCGGCGAGTGCCGAAATCGGCATCTTGGAGTGGTTAGTGCATCTTGGAGTGGTTAGTAAAGTCTGGCGATGGGGAGCAAGACGCAACGCTCACATTCCGGGTGTGATTTCTGATGAGAAGGAAATACCGCGCTGAGTCCGTGAGGCGAGGGAAAGGGGGGCGTGCAACCGATGAAGCGAGTCTTGCCGAGTGCCTTGCGCTGGATTGATCCTCGCGCAGAATCTCATCGCCGCGCTGTGTCCCGAGGGCTTCAATTCCTCGGTGAGCAAATTCGTCCCTGCAGACGGTCAGCCGCTAAGTCGCGGCGAAGATCTGACTTGTCTTACAATCCAATCGTAGCCGAACACCGACAGCGTCCCGCACCTTGCTGTTCGAAGGCTTCCTTGATCCTGATTTCGCTTGCGCCAGATACGGCATGATTGGTGAGGATGATGTAGTCGGCTGCCAACCGCCGCTTAGCGAGCTTTGTTGCCTCTCCAGCTCATCACTGAGCACGCTCATCGTCAGATTCGACGGCTTCGACGTGAATTTGCATTGGATAGTTGACACGCCTGCAGCCGGATCGTCTCCGTCCCATCGGCCGATAAACGCGCCGTCGCGCTCGGCATCGTTGCCAGGTAGGAAACTCTGGACAGGACGGCGGAGGCATTCCTCGGCAAGCGCAATGCAGAGGTCCTGAAATGCTTTCCAGCCAAGAAGATGGAGAGGATATGTCATTGCTCAGGAATCCGCTTGATGCGCCATTTACACAGTCTCGCCGCTCGATAGCTCAGGACCGACAAGGCCCTGATGAGGCTAAAGCGCGGCGCCGGGAAGGGGCCGGAAAGGAAATGGATGTATGGTGCAACGAACGAGACCCGATCGATCGGCCAGGTCTCGCTACGCAGCACTCCCACCGGCGACGTGTCCCCGGTATCGTCAATGGCCAATTTGAGCCGGGCCTGAATTGCTGAAAACCGAAGTCAAGTTGTCCCGGAAGGGACCAGAAATGGGAGCAAACATGCTCTAGCTTTGCCAAAACGCCAGCGCAAATAGGCGCTGACGTGAACAGACTTTGTCCGGCAGCCATGTCCCATGACCGCCTCCCTTTCTGCTGGGGCGGGTTACAGCCTGCCGGCTCGGACCCGCGTAACGCCGTGTCCCGGCGCGGCCATTAAGCCGGCTGCAGAGGGGGCCCGCTAACAATACTTTTGTCCTGATTCGGGTTGCGCACCTGACAAGCCCGAAGTGTTTTGGACCGCAACTGCTACTGGGCCGTCGCGCCGGGTGAGGGACCGTCGAGGAGTGGCGTCTCGAGGCTTTCTATTTCAGGCATGGCCTTATCCGCAAGCGCCGCGAGGCATTCCTGCGCGCCGCGGATATCGCGCAACAACGCGACCGGGTCGAGAGCGGCATAGATTTCTTGGAGATGGGCGCGAACCGCGTCGGGCGTTCGGGCGTCGGCGGCTAAGCGCTGGTGTGGTGTTGCCGGCGCGCTGTATGTCTTGCGCACGCGCGCCCCATCGCGCTGCTTGGCTATCAATTTGAACGAGGGTTGGAAGAAGTTCACGAACAGCCGCGCCGATCGATAGAGTTCAGCCAGCAGCTTGGCCGCTGCCAGGCCCTCGAACCGACGATAGCCGACCATCCTGCGCACGACGGCGCCGTTCTTCTGCTCGACGAACGCCTGGTCATTCTTTCGGTAGGGCGGGCATCGCGTGAAGACGATGCTGGCCGCCTCGCTTCCGCGTTGCCATGCTTAGCCACCCCATCTTCGCCCCCGCTCGTTCCCGATCCAAGGGAGCAATTTACGTGAGGCAACGGCTCAGCATCCGGTAACAATTAGGGCGAGGAAATGCGCTTCCCAGCCAGATTGTCGCGCTATAATCCGCAGCATTCCCCGGTTGAAGGCTTACTGGAATGCCACAAATGCACCCCGACAATCGACCGATACGCGCAGTGCGACGAACATGGCAGTACAATATGCACGGCAGAGGGATGGGCGGGGCGCACAGCACCGAATTCGCAATTTGACGCCACAGGAGACCTGCCATCTAACGGGGCGAAGTATCTACGATGGTATGGTCCGCAACCGACAATGTCTCACTGATCAGCGCCTGAGCCGTCCGGGTGATCTTGAAGTCGTGACGACTGACAGCACAGAGGGCATGTCTGAGTGGTTGCAGGAGTTTTCGTGGCGGATTGAGCGAGTGTTGATAGCCCACACATTATTGACCGACTGCGCAAAGGCCTGTCAGCTTGCGGTAAGCTATCACAGATACAGAGCCCTTGGGATTAACGGGATGTGACAGGGACAGCGTTATCGCTCCAGACCGATCAGCGCCGAGTCACTCTTCCGCTAGTCTCAACGGCAGTGCGGATGTGGTAGGGACTAGTTGGCCTGGTTTCAGCCCCCGGGTCGGTTAGCACCGAGCCGCGCCCGCACTGTTTTACATCTTGCCCCGACCAATCCCGCTAGCTATCTCGACAAGTTTCGCAGGTACTCTGGCGAAGGTCGGTACACCACCTGAAAAGGTGAGGGCCACGTACTTCCATTTCTGCCGCAGCCCGCGCAATGAGTGGCGTTGGACACTACATGCCGCCACGAGAGCCGCCTGAACCGCGAGTTCGGCCGCTGGCGCTTCGGCGTTGAGGGCTATGCCATGGAAGAGTTGGTCGCGGAGCTTGGCGCGGCCTTCCTGTCCGCCGATCTCGGCCTAACACCGGAGGTGAGGGAGGATCACGCCTCCTATATCGCCTCTTGAATAAAGGTGCTGAAGAACGGACGCGCGATCTTCTCGACCTCGTCCAATGCCCAACGGACGGCGAACTTCCTACATGGGTTTCAGGCCAAAAATTCCGCCGCGGCCTGAGCCGCGGCGGCAATCATCAATCTGGACCTCGTCATTTTTGCTCCAAATAGCTTGGGTCTCCAACGGACTCTGGACGAAGTTGTTGACTGGGCGTCATCCTACTTACAGCGGAGCGGATTTTTCGCACGGGTTCAGATAGATAATTCGCTGCAGTTGCAAGCATTTTGATTGAGGATGCATGGGTTTGAAGCGCGAGGTCCGGTCTCAATCGCGGCGACCGTACCGACCGTGCGAGCTCAACGACCCTGCTCACGCCTTGCATACCACGAAGTCCGTAGATGCTGCGCGACGCTCGTACCCCCACCATGGGTTGCGAGTCCGGCTTGTGTGCGAATGGCTCGAGGCCGAGCCCGATGACTTCAAGTCCTTTCCAACCGACGTAGACCGCAACCGGTCGGCGTCAGCCGTCAATGGGTGATTAACGTCGAGCATGGTCATCCCCGCGCAGAGCTGGCTCTTGTACTCCGTGCTCTCGACGTTCTCGGCATCCCGGTGGACGCCAACAGTGGAGGGCCCACCAGCCGCGGGTCTACCTCCGCAGTTGATATCAACGCCATCGTCAACAAGGCCAAGAAAGGCAAGACATAATGGCCGAGCTCATTGCACTCTTGGGTGGCACCGAAGTCGATCGCGTCCGCAGCGACGCGCGCGGCCGGCTGACCTTCGTTTATGACAATGCATGGCGCAACGCGGAAGGGGCCTATCCCCTGTCGCTTTCGCCGCCGAGGAGCACGGTCCAGCCACTGTTCAGTCCTTCTTGTGGGGGCTGCTTCCTGACAACGAGCAGGTGCTCGAGCGCTGGGCCAAGAAATTTCAGGCATCGGCGCGCAACGTGTTTGCCCTCATCTCTAACATCGGTGAGGATTGCGCCGGGGCCATCCAGTTCGTCACGCCTGATCGATTGGAGGCTCTGAAAACAGGCAAAGATGACGAGATCGAATGGCTGGATAAGCCGGAAATAGCAAATCGGCCTCGAGTCTTGCGCGAGGATCACGCTGCCTGGCGTCTGCCCTGCGACACGGGTCAATTCAGTCTTTAGGCGCCTAGCCGAAAACCGCGGTTGTCCTCAGAGACAACAAATGGGGCATTCCATCCGGGCGCATACCAACCACCTACATTTTGAAACCACCGACGGGCCATTTCGATGGTCACGCCGAGAATGAGCATATCTGCCTGCAGCTCGCACGCGAACTCGGGCTGCCACCCGCTGAAACCAAGGTGATGCGCTTCGAACAGGAAATAGCGATCGTGGTTTGAACGCTGCGATCGGCAGGTCAGCGGGAACGACATTATCCGCGTTCATCAGGAAGATATCTGTCAGGCCATGGGCATCCCGCCGACCAAGAAATACCAAAACGAGGGCGGACCAACGCCTACCGATGTGGTCGAGCTCTTGCGTACCTACTCGACAGACCGCGAGGCTGACCTTGAGACGTTCGTCAGCGCTTTGGTCTTCAACTGGCTCATTGGAGGCTCTGATGCTCACGCCAAGAACTATTCATTGCTTCTGGCCAGCGGTCCTCTCGTGCGTCTCGCCCCCCTTTACGACATCGCCAGCATTCTTCCTTACGACAACGTCGATCAGCGCAAGATCAAACTCGCCATGAAAGTCGGGGGTGAATACAAGCTCGATCAAATTGGCTTGCGTCAGTGGCAAAAATTTTCACGCGAGCTGCGTGTTGATGCTGACGTGCTCATCGCTACGCTGATCTCCATGGCCGGGCAGATCCCTGACCCGGTGGCGGACATTCGCACGCGAGCGCAAAAGGAGGGATTGGAGAACGCTGTCATCGAGCGATTGGCAACGGCTTTGGGTGTGGGAGCCAAGGATTGCGAACACGTTCTGAAGGGATCTAGGATACGGATCATCCATCAATTGAAGGGAGTCGAACGCAACCACGAGCTCGTTCATTCTGATATCGGCGCGCTCGCCGAACGGCTGCCTGACAAGCCCGTTGCCGCGTCCCCTTATGCTCGTCCCGAGTTACGGCTTGCAAGCGCTCGGCCGGCGCTCAACTTTGCAGGTCGAAACTAGCGAGCCGCTGCCGGTCTAGAATCATGAGCTCGCGTTGAGTATTGCCGACGAAAGCAAAAACGCCATCATTATGCAATTGCGACACTGCGCGTGAGACGGTCTCGATGGTCAAGCCAAGGTGATCCGCGATGTCTCGGCGGGACATTGGTAGTGACATAACATCAGCAGTCATGAGCCGCGCATCCATCTCATGCAAGAAAGCGGCAGCGCGCTCCAGAGCAGTCTTACGTCCAAGCAGCAGCATTTGGTTCTCCGCGTGCTGCAATTTAGCCATGGTCATGCTGAGGAAAGTGCGTCAGACAACTGCGTCAGTGTGGGCGATTGCAATCAAGAGCGTGCCTCTTGATCAGCCGAACAGTGCTATGCGTAACGGCTTCCGTAGCAAAATCGGTGTGCCCCACTGTTCTCGAATCCGAAAATGTCACCTGGTAAATGAAACGCGCCAATCTGGCGTCGCCCATCGGACAGCAGTTTGTAGGCCCGTACCGCTCCTTTCATGACATGATAGACGTATTCCGCGGGTTCACTCTCGATGTAGATCGTCCGACCCTTGTAACGCTGACAATGTGTGGAAGATCGTGGTGATTTGAGCATTGTCGGCATAGACGAGCATTCACGGTGTGTTGGTTTCTCAGCCATGGATCCGCGCGCTTCGTATTCCGTATGTGTATGTCCGATTGCCGCCTTAATGTCGTAAATCCGACAGGAGCTGCCGGAGCAACTCCGCACGAAACGCTGAACGTGGGCGTGTTCTTCTCGTCCAACAAGGCGCAGTCGAGATTTTGTGGGTGGCACGGCGGTTGCTAATGAGCAGAGAGATCGCCGGATGAGGTGGGTGAAGATGGTCGCGGGCGGACTTTAGTGGTCACACGGATGAGACTGTTGCCGGTTTCAACAGACGTCTTGCAAGACGCGGCTATTGCGGATGCGTCATTCACCACGCCTCCCGCGGCTACAGGCCAAGCCGCTGCCCCATCCCAAGTCACACAAACGCGCTTCGGTAATGAAGCGAAGGACCCGGACAGACTTTACACGAGCGCCAAGGACAAGAACTTACACGAGCTCAAAGAGACTTCTATGGAAATGCTGGATGTCATCGGAATTGGGATCGGCCCATTTAACCTCAGTCTTGCAGCGCTTATTGAACCTACTCCGCTCCGCGCACTTTTCCTGGAGAAGCGAGACGCACTTTTCTGGCATCCAGGCCTTGCACTGCCGAATAGTCGCCTTCAGGTGTCGCCGCTCAAGGATTGTGTGACCCTAGTCGATCCTACTAGCCCATACTCATTCCTCAACTATTTGGCACTGCATGGTCGGCTCTACAGCTTTGTCAATAAGCGAAATGCTTCAACGTCCCGGCAGGAGTTCATTGAGTATTACCGGTGGGTCGCAGGGCGACTCAATACGCTCCGCTTCTCGGAGGACGTCACGGATGTTGTTCCGTTTAGGGACGGCTACCGCATCAACACGAATACAACCACATACTTGGCGCGCGCTGTTGTTGTGGGCGTTGGCGTAGAGCCCAAGATTCCTCCCTGCGCCAGATCTTTGCTATGTGACACTGTCTACCATGCAGCCGACTATCTCGAGCGGCAGCTTCCGCATGCAGCCGAGCATGTGCTCGTTGTGGGAGGTGGTCAGAGCGGGGCTGAGATTATTGAGGACATGCTTACTCGTTCTGTGCCCACCCAAATCACGTGGGCAACGTCGCGTTCAAACTTGTTTTCCATCGACGACAACAGCTTTGTGAATGAGGCTTACACACCCTCCTATAGCCGTCGCTTTCACGCTCTACCGCTTCAGCAGCGCCGGGACATAGTCGAGGGCGAGGTGCTTACGAGCGATGGTATTTCTGTCGATTTGTGCAATCGCCTATATGAAATGCTGTACGAACGCAGCGTGGATGGCGCGCTGGCCGACCGTTTTCGTGTGTTGTCCAGCGTAGTCGTGAAAGACATCGCGTCCCACAAAAAGCGCTGGCGAGTCGATCTAGATGAGATCGCAACGCAGCGAAATAGCTGCATCCTCGTCGATCGTATAGTGCTTGCTACAGGTTTCCAGCCACGTACGCCGCCCTTCTTGGAGGCCCTCCTCGAGGGTGCGTGTATGGAAGATGGCCTGCCCGTACTCGGCCCGGACTACGCAGTCCGCTTCGGTCGGCACATGCCGGGACCAATTTATCTACAAAATCAAAGCCGCGTGCAGCACGGATTGCAGAGTGCCAATCTATCTTTGGTGGCGTACCGCAACAGCCAAATTATTAACAGCCTTCTCGGCCGACCGTTCTATTTGAATACATCCGACAGGCAGATGATTGAGGTTTGTTCAGACACGTCTGAACGAGGCGACGGTGTGGTTGCGATGCGATCGACCCGACAGGTATTGGGTAGCACATGAACGGCGGCTCGACCTCACCGCTGCGGGGCCGGATTGCGCATGGAACGGCCAACGCTGCCGACCAGCTTTCAGGCACGCTCGACTACCGCGCCTTTGTACCATTTTTGATTGCCTCCATTGTCATTGCAGCAGCTTACGGCACTAGCTTTCTATTGCCGGACTACATGCATGCGCTCGAAACGGATAGTCGAGCCGCGGGTCTTATTATTTCCAGCGGCATGGCTACTACTCTCGTTTCCTGTTGCTTGGCTGGGTGGCTGGCAAAGCGGATAGGCCTATTACCCACGTTGACTGCCGCATCGCTGTTTATGGCGGTAGCCATGCTGACCTTTGCCGGCGCTGCCCTCGATACGCGAGCGGCGTACGTTGGAGGACTAATGGTGGGCGCTGCTTGGTCAGTGTTCTACATTCTGGCACCGCTGCAGATCATTCGACATCTACGGCCCTCAGCACGTATTCAGTATTTGACGGTCTTATCCGGATCACAAATGGCTGGGCTCGGCCTAGCGGCTCCACTTGGTCACTTGCTCGCAAAATACACTGGTTCGCTGGCCACGATTTATGCGGTGCTTGCGATTGCGTGCGTGACCGCCGCCGCCTGCGTGGACCTTACAAGACGCGCGATGTCGAGGCTATCGGCACTGGCTATGCCGGATATCGCGATTACACTTGCCGCGACTATGACACTGCTTCAGAAGTGCACAGCGCTCCCGATCGCCATGATTGCGATTTCAGGCTGCACGTTCGCGGGGCTGTCCACATATCAGAGCGCGTATTCCGCATCACGTCACTTGAATTCCGATCTGTTCTTTCTCGTTTTTACTGCTACGAGCGTGGTACTACGCTTCTCAGTCGCTCACTTCATGGGCAGCCTGCCGTTACGCCGACTGGCGCTCACGCTCATCCTACTGATCGCTGCGTCTCTGGTGCTGTTCCTTCTCAACGGTGGCAGCACCTCACTCTATATTGCGGCCACAGTGCTCTTTGCCGCCGGCTATGGGTTAAATTATTCAACCTTAAACACGATAGCCGTCAATCTCGCCGGCGAGCACGGCGTCTCCGTGCCCACTACCTCGCAGATCTTTACCCTCGCATACTTCTTCGGGATCTTCGGCTTTCCCATGGTCGGAGGGCAGTTGGTCCGTGGATTCGGCCTTGACGTGATGTTGCTGAGCCTATTGAGCGCGACCGCTCTGAATGCGGTGCTAGCAACCCGCCTCGGGCAAAGCACAGCTGATCCGCCTCATCTTAGGAAGGAGCTCACACATGCTGACTGAGGCACAACAATCGAAATGGCATAAGGATGGATACCTTCGATTGGAAAGGTTCTTCGATCCAGCCACGCGCGACAAGATTTCTTGTTACGTTGAGGAAGTTGCACGTTGGGATGTAAGCTCCGATAAGTGGATGTTGTGGTTCGAGAAGACGAGTGACAGCCGGAAGATTATCTCGAAGGCCGAGAACTTCTTAGACTACCATGCCCCTCTACGGGAGGCGCTCCTGGCCGATGGCCGCATTCGTATAGCGGTCGAGACACTCTTGAATGAGAAGACACGGATGTTGAAGGAACTTCTGATCTTCAAGTATCCGGACAGCGGCGGATACCGCCCTCATCAGGACATCTACCATGTGCCGCACAAGATACCCGACCGCATGGTGCACGCAATTGCATCAATCGCCGTGGACGACTCCGACCCGGGTAACGGTGGGCTCTTCTTCACGCCAGCTCGCCATAAGGAAGGAATGTTTCCGATGGATGTCGGCGGCGTGATTCACCCGGAGATCGCCGAGACCTTCACATGGGAGCCGGTACAACTAAAAGCTGGTGATGTTTTTATTTTCGACGATTATGCGCCCCACTACTCCTTGCCAAACAAGAGCGATCGGTCGCGTCGTGCGATTCACTTGGTATTCCAGCGCGCATCCACTGGGGGTCCGACACGCACCGAATACAACTGCATGAAGCGCGCCTACAACCCTCCAGAGGAAGCGGTGGCCGATCTTGAAAACCTAAAGCTTCCCAATGGCATATTCTATCGCGATTGATAGCCACGTCTGAGGAAGACCAACGTGTACACGGCGCAGCTTGATCATTCTCTGATGAGATCCGAATACGGAGTTCTGGTCTGGCGCCTTTTGGAGCATCTCCCGGAGGGTCTCAGCCCAGCATTTGGCGCTTCAGTCGTGGAGCTCGCTCCAGGCGATGCGGTCGACCCGCACGATCATCAGGAGCATGAGCTGTGGCTGCTGATCTCTGGTCGCGGAGAGTTCGAAGTCGACGGCCAGGTCCGTAATGTTAGCGAAGCGACCTTGTGTTACATGTCGCCACATCAGACGCACACTATCCGCAATATCAGCCAAGACAGCACTCTCAAGTTTATCTCGATCTGGTGGGATTGACGTGCGCACTTATTTTGTCTGTCCCGCGCCGCCTTGCCCTAACGGCAAACTACATCTCGGCCACATCGGCGGCGTGTATTTACTTGCTGATATCTTCGTCCGCTTCCAGCGCATGACCGGCCATCGGGCCTACTACATCACCGGCTCAGACGAGCACGGCACACATACGCTCGAAACGGCACGAAAGCTCGGCCGATCCTTTAGCGAGGTCGCAGAACAATACGTTCACCAGATCTTAGAGTGTTTGCGTGCCGTGCAAATTACGCCTGATGTGTTCGTGCGCACATCTAGCGAGATTCACAAGGAAAATGCGCTAGCGATATTCCGCGAGCTGCAAGTGGCCGGCTACGTCCACGTAAGGCAGGGCGTGCAACTGTATTGCGAACATTGCGATGAGCTCGTTGCGGACTCGCTCGCAACTGGCCGTTGCCCGGCCTGCTCATCGCCCTGCGACAGCAATCTGTGTGAGAACTGCGGGCTGGCTGTTCAGCACGACACAATCCGTGACGCACGACACGTCACCTGCGGCCGCAATCTTGTGCTAAGAGCCATCAAGCAGGCCGTGTTCGACATGCCGCGTCTCGCTCGCCAACTGCACGAAGCCATTGGTGAAAGCGCGTGGCCCGAGCCGATACGCGCCAAGGCGCGCGCTTGGCTACACCGAGAGGTGCGCGGCTTGCCGATGACCCGCCATTTTAGGCACGGAGTTGAGGTACAACAGCCTGACTCTCTGATCGGCCAAACGCTGCTTACATGGTTTGAGGGCCTCTGGTGCTTCGACACCGGAATTCGCGAGCAATGCGCCCGCTTAGGTCTGGACGCAAGCACGACGTTGCACGACCAGAACAGCGAGCTTCTCTTCTTCATGGGGCAAGATAATCGCTTCTACTACACGCTAGGTGTCGCCGGCGGTCTGCTCGCGCGCGGCTACCCAATTCCAAAAAATCACTCCGTCCAGGATTTCTACAAGCTGGAAGGCGAGAAGTTTTCCACCAGTCGTGATCATGCTCTTTGGGCTGATGAAGTGGCGCGCGAGGTGGGGCCAAACGTACTCCGTTATGCACTGGCGCGAGTGGCCAAGCCGTTTGGAACCGACGCAAACGATTTTGATCTCGACGGGCTCATCTCGGCAGCCTCACGCATTCGGGTCTGGGAAGATGCGTTACGGCGGTGTGCAGAAAGCGCACTCACGGTAGAGAGCACCGAACTCTCCCCGAATTTCCGCCGCTTCGCTGAAGATTACGCCGATGCGGTCACCGCACTGCGTTTCTGGGATGCGCTTGATATCATCGACAGGTACTTCGAGCTAGCTGGCTTTGCACATGCAGACGATTGGACATGGAATGCTGCGCAGATCTCGCTGTTCCTGAGCCTACTCTATCCCGTAGTACCTGAGCTAGCGATGGGCTACGGCCAGCACTACTTTGGCGGTGCGTGGCGGCCGTCCCTCGAGACATCAGCCGTAGCAGCCCAGCCAAAGGCGTCACTGGACTTTCCCCGTTTCAGCGCGCCAATACCTGCAAGCTTTGCCTCGGAGTACAATAAGCGCTTTCGCAGAGAACAGATTTGGCAATCATGAAGATCCGAATGACGAAGCTATGAATACGCGCATCTCAAAACGCACCGCTGTCGCTCAGGGTTTCGCGCCGTTCAACTCCTCAAGTGCGACGCATGGGATCAATTTCGGCTATGGGCTGGCCGACCCGGTGATGTTTGCAGAACTGCCGTGGCCAGACGCGTTTGACGGACGTACAGGTGTGGCTCCCGCCGATCTGCCGCAGTATAAGGATACCGCGGGTTTGCCCGAACTTCGTACCAAGCTTGCACTGAGGTACGGTGTGCGGCATGACCAAATTATGCTTACGAGTGGAGCTTCACAGGCCTTACAGTTGCTTGCCGATGGCTGGATTGACCCCGGTGACGTGGTCCTGACGGAGGACCCCTCCTACTTGGGTGCACTGCGTACGTTTTCGATCGCGGGTGCAACCGTGGTCCAGCTAGGTCTGGCTGCAGAGGGAGTGGATCTGAACGAAGTGGAGGCAGTGCTGCAGACCAGTGCCCGGGTGAAGCTCTTCTACACGATGCCAGCATTTCATAATCCAACCGGGCACCAGATGTCGTGCGACCACGTGGCCAAATTGGCGGCACTGCTAGCCCGCAGTGGCGCTCTCTTGGTGCAGGATCTTGTCTATGCTGAGTTGCCCTATAACGGTCCAGTGCATTGGTTGGCGCCGGGCGACAACGTGATCAATGTCCATAGCATCTCAAAAGTTGCCGGACCGGGACTACGGGTAGGCTGGGTGATTGCGGAGTCGGACATTATCAACAGGCTTGCGCACCTCAAACGCGACGGCGGCGTAAGTCCGGTTCTAAGCAATGTCGTTTTGGGATTATTGCAATCGAGCGCTCTTGACTCGCACATAACACGCTTGCGCGAGCACTACCGAGCGAAGCGAGACGGCGTACATAGGTTATTGCAGCGCAGCCGGATTTGCGAGCCGGAATATAGTGTACCAAGCGGGGGCTTTTCGTTCTGGGTACAGCTTGCCGCGGGTACGGATCCGGAGAGGTTTATTGAAGCTGCAAGCCGCGAGCACGACGTGCACCTTATAAATGGTCGGAACTATGGCCCACGAAGTGGCCGTCACGTGCGCCTGTGTTTCAGCTATCTTCCAATATCTCTCATTGAGCAGGGGCTGGAGCGCTTAGGTAATTTGCATGCTAAACTCTAGACGCGTGTGGTATGTTTCAGCAGAGTTTTCCCATCTGACGCGGGGTCGCAGGTCCAGCTCCAAGCGCCGACACTTCTGAAGAGAGCGGGCTTACGCGGACACACGAAGTCGCTGTCCTGCTTTGTTGTCCGCCGGCAAGGTCGCTTTGGTGCGCTCCAACCGACCCGCCCATCACTCGTCCGAAGCTCGAAGAAGTGTTCGAGCTGTATAAGGGGAGCTTCGTTCCCACGCACTGGAGCAGAGTATACGGTTCCGATTTGCCGCATCTTTGCAAGCTACTTAAAGCTCATCGCCGCGAACCGCGAGCTGAGCTGCAAGCTCGTGAGCAGCCGGGTTCGCCGGCCGTGCAGTCCGCTCGGCAGTCCGGCTCGGCGCGGGAGCATCCCCCGACGCCTGGCTACCCTGAGCTCGGGAGATTGGGCTCGTTGGCCAGCAGATGCAAGAACCAGCATCACCATCGACTGCCGGGTCCTGCGGCGGTCTTGAGCCTTTTGTTGATCTGAATACGCCCGCGCGTCTGAACTGCGCGACGATGCTGACTTTGGCCGGCGGATCCTGCCAGAGCTCGCTCAGACACCTACGCTGCTCTTTGAGTCTTTGGTCGACCTGAATGCGCTAACGCCGTCGGAGTTGCGCGACGATGCTGAGTTGCGCCAGCGCAGTCTGCCAGAGTCGCTAAGACATCTACGCTGAATCATTTGTTGATCCCGCCCTCGGCGTCCTCCGGCTGCTGCGATTTTTACGTCGCTCAGCAGGCGATCGGTCGTCACCGCGCTCACCTTCAAAACCGGCCCACCGCTCATCGGCAGAAAGCTTCAATCTACCGTGCGTTCAAGTGCCGGGAGCGAGAACGGCTCGCGACGAGCCGCTTACTGCAGAGCCGGTCAGAGGCGTCCCATAGCACAATCAGTGCAGCGCGAATGGAAGCCCCATAGGTCCGGCTTGGACGCCGCGGCACGGCCGATCCCGATGCCCCGTCCACCGACAGTGGTCGGATCGCGTGCTTACGATGTCATCCCGTGACGGTGCAAAGCTCGTCCAGGATTCGTCCCTTCTCACGCCGCCCGCCCGCCCGGTGACGCTCGGCCAGGGCTGATGTGATCTCGCGCTTTGCGCGCATGCTGATCGTCCCCGCCGCAGCCGCCACCGAACTGATCCGGCAGCTCCGCTCCAGGCACGACTGGGACGTTGTCCGGTAAGAGTTTTAGTGAGGCAATGCGCCCCTCGGCGACACGAGGATTACTCTCGCCTTGGATAGCCGATGAGAGAGCGAATGAACGAGGAACGAATCGCGGAAGGCTCGTCGTGGATTTGCGAGAACGATCCGGATCAACTGTGGCTTGGCACCCGTGCGTGCACCTGCGGCGCCGCCGGTATGCCGTTTTGCACTAGTTGCTCGCTATCGAGCGGAGCGTCCCCCTGGGGCGATAGCGTGTGACTATCGTTTGGGGCACCGCGCAGTGCGTTGCGGCTAGGGACGCGCCCGACGACTAGGCGGGTCCCAACAACCCGAGCAATGACGAGTCGTCGGCTCCCATGCCGCCGCAAGACTTCATCGGCCGGGAGGAAGGCGGGTCCTGACACCCCATGAAGCTCCGCGACGATCGAGAGCCGCGGGGTCGTTTCGCTCTGCAGATGTCGCGATGCATTGTCTCACGAGCGACGGCCTCGTCAGCTTCTGGACAGCCTATCCATAATAGGATCAGCTCAATTGATTTCTTGGACGTGAGGCTAGCGTGGACCCGTACAATTCCGATCCATCCAATCCAACAGCTTGGTCCCAGGTGCAGCACGCCGTCTTGGAAAAGGACCAGGGGGGCCATGCCGGGCAAGAGGGCTTTGAGCAGCACTTGGCCGAGGCGCACCCGCCCGATCCGGGTCCTGTCTCCGGTGGCGGCCGCAGCGGCCGCAACTACCATCCCCATCTCTCTGCAGAACATCGGGACATTATCGACAAGGCGATTGCCCAATATGCGGCTCAGAAAAACCCACAACTGAAGACGGTTAAGCGCTATACGCAGGCGCTTCGCCGACTAGGAAATGATCTTGGCGCTCATCGCAAAATGATTGATCTGGGGGACCACCAGTCCCTGGTCCGTCACGTCAAGACTTACTTCCCGAACGACGAAGACATAAAGAAAGGGTTGGGTGTCCTTCGTGCGTATCATGATCCGAGCTATGTAGCTTCTGGCGGGCGGCCGCGCACGATCCCTTCAGCGGAAGACGCGCCCCTCTCAGAGCGGCTTAATGCCAGTGGCATGACGTCGGGCAGTGCTGCTCGTCATGATCGTAGTCTTCGCAGATTTTCTAACGCGCTTAATCGTGCGGGCTACTCGATATCTGGGCTAGACGACGCTGCGCGCATCGAATTCGCTCAAAAGTTGTTCCCGAACGACGAACTTTTATTGTTCGCATTAAGCAAGGTTCGCGATGCCGAAAACGTTTCCGGCGCGGGTGCATCTCAGGAGCCCAGCGGTTATGCTGTCCCGTCGCCCGCATCGCATCTTTATTCCGATGACGCCCGCATCATTGATGGCCTGGAAAAGGCAGAGCTGAGCATGCTCAAACCCGAGGAGACTAGCCGGAAGAAAGATGTTCAAAATCTGGCCCGCAACCAACGAAGATTCGCCGCTTGGCTCCAAAGGGAGGGGCGCGGGAGCCTAGTGAGCCGACTCACCGGCACCAGTGAGCAGCAAAAGTCGTTCAACGACGATTACAAGGACTTTAAAAAATCCAATCGAAACGCGGACATGGGCTTTGATCGGCTTCGGAACTACCTATGGCTCGTCGAGGCGAACGCTGCGCTGGGCGTCTGCCCTGAACAGGCGGGTGGGGAGCCGCGGCGTGGCGAGTCGAAATCAACGTGGTCGCCGCCGGAAGCGGTGCCAGATGGGTCGTCGGCGTTCTACCGAGGTCTCGACTCCTTCGTTGATCTGCCGTACACCTCGCAGGAAGTGAGAGACGATGCTCAGTCAGCGCCGGTGGGTAGGGCTGCCGCCAGACCGCCGCTCTTCATCGGACTATCGGACGCGCCAGCTCAGTCGCCAGACATTTTCCGCGGTCTTCAATCTTTCGTTGATCTGCCGTACACGCCGCAGCAGATGCGAGACGATGCTCAGTCGGCGCCGGTGAGTGGGGCTGCCGCCAAACCGCCGCTCGTCACCCGACCGTCGGACGCGCCAGCTCAGTCGTCAGACATCTACCGCGGTCTCAACTCTTTCGTTGATCTGCCGTACACGCCGC
>NZ_LBJZ01000160.1:0-49583 GCF_028128935.1 Bradyrhizobium sp. CCBAU 11361 | reverse complement strand
CGGCGTGGTAGGAACGCAGGCCGCGCGCATGGCCGCGGGCCTTGGCGCGGAGGTCACGGTGATCGATCGCTCCATACCCCGGCTGCGCGAGCTTGATGATGTCTTTCTCGGACGGGTGCGCACCCGCTTTTCAACCATCGAGGCGGTCGAGGAGGAGGTGTTTGCCGCCGACGTCGTGATCGGTGCGGTGCTGGTGCCGGGCGCCAGCGCGCCAAAACTCGTCACGCGCGCGATGCTCAAATCGATGCGGCCGGGCGCGGTGCTGGTCGACGTTGCCATCGATCAGGGCGGCTGCTTCGAGACCTCGCATGCGACCACGCACACGGACCCGACCTACGAGGTCGACGGCATCGTGCACTATTGCGTCGCCAATATGCCGGGCGCGGTGCCTGTCACGTCGAGCCAGGCGCTGAACAACGCGACGCTGCCGTTCGGCCTGATGCTCGCGAACAAGGGTTTTGCGGCGGTGCTGGAAAATCCGCACCTGCGCAACGGCCTCAATGTCCACCGTGGCCGCATCACCAACAAGGCGGTGGCGGAAAGCCTCGGGCTGGAATTCGCGCCGGTGGAAAGCGGGCTGGCGGCCTGACCGGTCGCCAGTTCCGTCATTGCGAGCGTAGCGAAGCAATCCAGAGTATCTCCGCGGAAAGATTCTGGATTGCTTCGCTGCGCTCGCAATGACGATGTGGGGAGAGGGTGCAGCGTCATCGCGGCGCCATCAACTCTACGCCTTCGTCAGCCTGTACTGCCCCAGATCCGGGTCATGCGTCATGCGCCAGTAATCCACGAACCGCCAGGGCATCGCGGAAAACACGCGGCCGCTCGAGTTGCGATAGTAGGTCGTCATGCCCGGATGGGTCCAGATCATGCCCTCGTGCTCGGCGTCCACCTTCCGGATGTAGTCGTCATGCACGTCCTGGCGGACGTCGATGGCGGCGACGTCGTGCTCGATCATGTCGGCGAGACACGCCGAGATGTAGCGGCTCTGGCACTCCGACTGGAAGATGACGCTGCCGCCATGCGCCGGGCCCGAGTTCGGGCCGAGCATGCAGAAGAAGTTAGGGAAATCAGGCACGGTGAGGCCGAGGAACGCGGTCGGGTTGTCGTTGCCCCAGGCTTCGCGCAAATTCCTGCCGTTGCGGCCGCTGATGTTGAGGCGCGCCGCCATCTCCGTGACCTTGAAGCCGGTCGCAACGACGATGATGTCGGCGGAGCGGTGCTTGCCGTCTGCGGTGACGATGCCGCTCTGGTCGAAACGGTCGATTGCGTCGGTGACGAGCTCGACGTTGTCCCGCCTCAAGGTCCTGAACCAGTTGTTGTCGAGCAGGATGCGCTTGCCGTAAGGCGGATAGGTCGGCACGCATTTTTCGATCAAGTCCGGCCGGTCCTTCAGCTCGGTGAGGATGAAGTCGGTCAGCTCCTGCCGGTGCCGGTCGTTGCCCTTGTTGACGGCGCGCTCCGGATGCGGCCAGGCCGGGTCCTTGCGCAGGAACGGCAGGAGGCCGTCGCCGTAGCGCCAGAACATGTTGAAGCGATACCACTGCACATAGAACGGCAGATGCGCGAGCAGCCAGCGCGCGCCCTCGCTGATCGGGTCGGAATAGCCCTTCACGGGCCGCGCCCATTGCGCGCTGCGCTGATAGACGGTGACCGAGGCGACGCGGCCGGCAATCGCCGGCACCAGCTGCATCGACGTCGCGCCGGTGCCGATCACGGCGACATGCTTGCCGTCGAGATCGATATCGCCCGACCATAGCGCCGAATGCAGGATCGTGCCCTTGAAGTCCTCTTCGCCCCTGAAGTGCGCGCGGGAGGGATCGTTGAGCTGGCCGATGGCCGAGACCAGCGCGGTGGATTCGAACGTCTCTTCGCCGTTCCCAGTCTTCAGCGTCGAGATCCAGCGCTTCTTGCCTTCGTCCCAGCGCGACGAGGTCAGCTCGGTGTTGACGCGCAGATGCTTGCGGATGCCGTATTCATCGGCGACCTTCAGGAGATAGCCGAGCAGCTCCTCGCGCGGGCAGAAATAGCGCGTCCATGCGTTGCGCGGGCCGAACGAATACGAATAGGAGTGGTTCGGCGTATCGACGCCGCAGCCGGGATAGCGGTTGATCCACCAGGTGCCACCGAGCTCGTCATTCTTCTCGACGATGGTGTAGGGGATGCCGAGATGGCCGAGCGCCACGCCGAGCGCGATGGCGCAGACGCCGGCGCCGACGATCAGAACGTGCTGTTCCGCGAGCTTGTCGTCGGAGGGACGCACCGTCCACCGCGTCTCGCGCGGCACAAAGCCCATCTCCTCGCGCATCAGGGGCGCATATTCCGGCGCGACATGCTCGCCGAGGCAGGCGCGCATCATCTTCAGGAGCAGCTCTTCGCCGGGGTCGGTGATAACCGGCTGCGACGAGCCATTGGCGAAGAGATCGACCACCGCCGCGCGAATTTCGTCCTGGATCTCCTTCGGCACGCCGGCTTCGGGATCGGGAATGAGGCGGATGTCGCGCTTGGGCAGGTACGGCGGCTCGAGCCAGCGCGCATCGCCCGTCATGTGCACCAGCACCATCAGGAGGCAGCGGATGTCGCCTTCGGCGATCGCGGAGGCGATATCGAGCGGCTGGTGGGGAGATGCGATGTTCATGGTGTTTCCTGATCTCCGGATACAGCTTGGGACGGGCGGAGATCGCCGAATGGGACGCGCATTCTGCACGGGACTGGCGAACCACGCCACGGTCGTCGGCAAGGGCCAGACGTTCTATGCCGCCGGAATCGACGAGGTGAGGGCCAATGCCGCAATCCGGTGGGCGCCGGTGTCCAAATAGGCAGGAAGAAGAAAACTGTTGTCCCGGGGGCGTCCGACGGAAGGAGTTTCCCCGTCGAGGCGCAAAAACGCCAATCGCTTCCATTGCCGTTTGGGGCCGAAACGACGACATTCCGTTCAGAATTTGATGGATTGGCGCAAGCTATGGAACGCACTGGATTTGAACCCTTCGGCGAGCAGCTGGTGTCCGCAACCGACACCCAGCCGAAGTCGCGCGCCTCGAAGCTGCTGTTGCGGGCCGGAACCACGCTGTTCTGGTCGCTGGTCGCGGGCATCGTGCTTGCGCGCGCGGCCTTCTTCGAGCCGGGCATCTATGACGGCTTCAGCCGTGTCGCCTCGCTGGCCAAGAACCTGATCTTCTGAGCCGGTTTATTCCGGGTCGAGGACAGAACTTCCCTCGGCCCTGATATGTCGAAAACTTATTTCCCAATTGGATCGTGCTGCGTATAAATCTTTCTCCTCTGGGAGAGATTTGTGTCGCAGAATCAAGCATCCAGCCCGGTCGATGCCAAGCCGGCCACCGCCATGAGCCGCATTGCGGCGCTGATTCCGGGCATCCTCCTCTGCATCGCCGTTGCCGGCGTCTCGGCTCTGCTCGAGCGGGCGGAACTGGGCGTGTTCGAGCATCCCTATGTCGAGGCGCTGGTAATGGCGATCCTGCTCGGCATGGCCCTGCGCAGCTTCTGGAAGCCCGCGCCACGCTGGCAGGCCGGCATCGCCTTCAGCGCAAAACAGCTGCTTGAAGTCGCGGTGATGCTGCTGGGAGCCTCGATCAGCTTCGCGGCCATCGCTGCCTCGGGCATCGCGCTGCTCGCATCGATCGCCGCGGTCGTCGTGATCGCGCTCTGCGTCTCCTTCGGTCTCAGCCGGCTGCTTGGCCTGTCGACGCGGCTGTCGATCCTGATCGCCTGCGGCAACTCGATCTGCGGCAATTCGGCGATCGCGGCCGTGGCGCCGATCATCGGCGCCAACAACGACGAGATCGCATCCTCGATCTCCTTCACGGCGATCCTCGGCGTCATGATGGTGCTGGGCCTGCCGCTGTTGATTCCGCTGCTGCAACTCTCCGCAACGCAATACGGCATCCTCGCCGGCCTCACCGTCTATGCGGTGCCGCAGGTGCTCGCGGCAACGGTGCCGGCCGGCCTCGTCTCGACGCAGATCGGCACGCTGGTGAAATTGATGCGCGTGCTGATGCTCGGCCCCGTCGTCGTCGGCCTGTCCCTCGTTGCCTCGCGCTGGCAGAGCGACGCCAAGAAGACCAATGTCGGCTTCTTCCGCCTGGTCCCGTGGTTCATCCTCGGCTTCCTCGCGCTGGCGACGCTGCGCTCGCTGGAGATCGTCCCTAGCACGGTGGTCGGACCGGTGACCAAGATCACCAGCTTCCTCACGGTCGTCTCGATGGCCGCACTTGGCCTCGGCGTCGACGTCCGCGTGCTCGCCAATGTTGGCGGCAGGGTGACAGCCGCGGTGACGCTGTCGCTGATGCTGCTGCTCGGCATCAGCATCGCATTGGTGCACTGGTTCAAGTAGAACAATCTGGCCGCAAGCGTGCTGCACCCTCTCCCCTTGCGGGAGAGGGTGGATTCGCGAAGCGAAGCCGGGTGAGGGGTTCTATCCGCGCGTGAATCTGTTGCAGTGAACGCTCGGAGACATACCCCTCATCCGGCGCTTCGCGCCACCTTCTCCCGCAAGGGGAGAAGGGAAGGGAGAGCGCTAGCTGCGCCTAAATCACATCCGCCAGCGAATGCCCGTGCAGCTCGATGTTCAGCCCCTGCATGCCCATGTCGGTGATCTCGCCGCCCATCGCCTTCAGGCTCTCCTCGCGGATCAGCGACATCAGCCCGCGCCGCAGCGCCAGAAATTCCGACGACATCATCATCGCTTGCTGCCGCGGCCGCTCCAGCGGGATCGGAATCTCCGCCTTGATCGAGCCGGGGCGCGCGGTCATGCAGTAGACGCGGTCGGACAGGAAGATGGCCTCGTCGATGTCGTGGGTGACGAACAGCACCGAGATCTTCAGCCGCTGCCACATGTTGGTGAGGATCTGCTGCATGATGACGCGGGTCTGCGCGTCGAGAGCGCCGAACGGCTCGTCCAGCAGCAGCACCTTCGGCCCCGTCGCGAGCGCGCGGACGATGCCGACGCGCTGCTTCATGCCGCCGGAGAGCTTTTCCGGATAATGCTTCTCGAAGGCCTCTAACCCGGCAAGCCCGAGCAGCGTGCGCGCGGCGCGCTCGCGCTGGGAGCGCGGCATGCCGCGCATCTTCAGGCCGAACTCGACATTCTCCCGCACCGTCTTCCAGGGAAACAGCGAATATTGCTGGAACACCATGCCGCGTTCGGCGCTGGGACCGTTGACGCGTTCGCCGTCGACGGTGACGATGCCGGTGGTGGGCTTGAGGAATCCCGCGACCGCGTTGAGCAGCGTGGACTTTCCGCAGCCGGAGGGACCGACGATCGAGACGAACTCGCCGGGCTTCACATGGATCTGCGTGTCGGTGACGGCCTGGACCGGTCCCTCGATGCTGTCATAGCTGAGGGAAAAATTCCTGACCTCGATATGGCCCTTCGACGGGTTCGCGAGCATCTCGCTCATGTCGACCTCCACGGCATCACCAATTGTCCTGCGCCGCGGATCAACAGGCTCGATCCAAGGCCAAGCACGCCGATCGCGATCATGCCGAGCGCGATGTCCGCATACTGGACCAGCGAATAGGCCTCCCAGGTGAAATAGCCGATGCCGTACTGGCCCGAGATCATCTCGGCGGCAATCAGCGACACCCAGGCGACGCCCATGCCGACGGTGAGGCCGGTGAAGATATGCGGCAGCGAGGCCGGAAAATACACCTCGCGGAAGATCGAGCGTTCGCGCGCGCCGAGACACTGCGCGGCGCGCACCAGCACCGGATCGACCAGCGACATGCCGTGCAGCGTGTTGACCAGGATCGGGAAGAACGAGCCGAGGAAGGTGATGAAGACGATGCTCTGCTCGTTGGTCGGCCACAGCATGATCGCCATCGGCACCCAGGCGATCGCCGGGATCGGCCGCAGCACCTCCGCGACGGGGAAGATGATTTCGTGCACCAGCTTGAAGCGGCCCATGATCAGGCCGAGCGGCACGCCGACGATGGCCGCTAGCGAGAAGCCGATGAAGATGCGCCGGCAGCTCAAGAGGATGTGCATCAGGAATTTCGGATCGTGGATCGCCTTGGTGAAGCTGGCATAGACCGCGAGCGGCGAGGGCACGTTGGTGAAGCGCACGAAGAACACGACCCGGTAGGTCGTGAGCAGGTGCCAGACCAGCAGGAACGCGATCAGCGAGGCGATGCCGATCGCGGTGGCGCGCAGCCGGCCCTGGTTCAGCCGGTACCAGCGCAGCGCGAGCGTGCCGAAGGAGGGCGGTGTCTTGGGCGGTGTCTTGGACGGAG
The DNA here is from genome assembly GCF_028128935.1 of Bradyrhizobium sp. CCBAU 11361. Taxonomy (NCBI): domain Bacteria; kingdom Pseudomonadati; phylum Pseudomonadota; class Alphaproteobacteria; order Hyphomicrobiales; family Nitrobacteraceae; genus Bradyrhizobium; species Bradyrhizobium sp. CCBAU 11361. The sequence continues at coordinate 43,337 of NZ_LBJZ01000160.1, read as the reverse complement.
CGGCGGGCGCCGGGCCCGCCTCTGCGATTGCTGTTGCCGGCATGCTGTCCTCGGAATGTCTGAGGAGGGCGGGACTGCTCACGTCTTGCCTCCGCTCACCGCCGCCTTCACCGCGTCGTCGAAGCCGAGCACCTTTCCGCTGGTCTTGGCGGCATGGGCTTCGGCATCCTTCTTCAGCAGGAACGGCGCGACCTCGTCATTGCCGACCGCGAAGAAGGCCTGGTCGGCGAACAGCTTGATGCCGCGGCTGGTGTCGAAGACATAGGCGACGTTGATCTTCTTGCCCTTGGCCTTGAAGTCGGCATAGGCGCCTAACGTGCAGGCGGCGGACGCGAACGGCAGGATGCCGGCCTCATCCACCCAGATCTCACCGGCCTTGCGCGGATCGGTGATCGTCTTCTTGCAGAAAGCGTCCTCGCCGGAAATCTCGTAATTCTTCGTGCTTCCAAGCTGCGCGTCATAGTCGAGCTTCATCTCGGCATAGGCCTTGCGGATGTAGCTGTCGTCGACCCACTTCTTCGGATCGAACTCCTTCATGCGGCCGAGATTCTGGAGCACCTTGACGTCGGTCGTCGCGGCATCGATCAGTGCCGGCTTGACCGTGGGGTCAGTGGTCATGTTGCCGCTGGGGCCCAAGAAGATGTAGACGACCTCCTTGTTGATGCCGGTCCATTCCTGGACCTTCTCGGCCGCGAGCTTGGGATCGTCGCGCAGCCACTGGTTGGCGGCGATCAGCGCCTTGAAGTAGGCGACGACGACTTCAGGGTATTTCTCGGCGAAGTCGGTGCGGACCACGATGCCGTGGAAGGTCGGCAGATTGGTCTCGACGCCGTCGAAGATCTTTCGCGCGAAGCCGCGGAACGGCAAGAGCTCGGCAAAGGGGACGAAGTCGGCATGCGCGTCGATCTTCTTCTCCTGGAGATTGGTCGAGCCGACCTCGGGGCTCTGGCTGACGAGCTGGAAGAAGTCCGACGCGTAGCCGCGGTCCTGCATCGCCTTGAGCACCATGCCGTGCGCGGCGGAGCCGAACGGCACGCTGACCAGCTTGCCCTTGAGATCGGCAAGGTCGTAGTAGGGCGAGTCCTTGTGGACGACGAGGCCGTTGCCGGAGCCGGACAGGCTGTAGGCGGCAACACCGACCAGGCGGCTCTTGCTCTCCGGATTGCTCTCGAAGGTGAAGCCGTTCACGATCAGCGGATAGTCGCCCATCATGCCGATCTGAAGCTTGTTCGCCATCATCGCATTGGTGACGGGCGGGCCGGAGGTGAAGTTCTGCCACTCCAGTTCGAACTTGATGTTGGCGTATTTGCCGTCCTTCGGTAGGTATTTTTCGAGGAGATGAAGCTGGCGGATGACGACGCCGGCGGTCACCGTGTTGGTCGTGGTGTCCTGCGTTCCGATGCCGAGCGTTACGGTTTCCGCCGAAGCCGGCTGCGCGAGGATCAGCGCCAGCGACGTCACCGACATCGCGATCGAGAGTGTGGGAAGATGGCGGACCATTCTCATCCTCATTCGGTTGGATGTGCTGTGGTTGCCATGATTGGGTGAGGGCACGGGCAGGGCAAATCCGGAATGACCGCCGCAGTCGATTAGTTGCCGGGAAAAGCTGATTGCATACTCCTTGGGCAGTCCTGCACTATAAAGCCGCTTGCCTGTGCAGCGGCCCTGGCGCGGGCTCCCTTAATCGGACGCCTGGCCGCGCATCTCTTCCAGGACGTCGGTGCGGCACACCACGATCTGCGAGCGTTTGGTCACGACGATTCCCTTCTCCTGCATGCGCTTGAGGCTGATCGTGACCCATTGCCGGGTCGCGCCGACCATGTGGGCGATGTCGGCATGAGTGAAGGCCGCCGCAATCACGGTGCCGTCGGCGTCCGCGACGCCGTAGAGCTCGACGAGATGCAGCAGGAGATGCGCAAGGCGCTGCGTGATGGAACGCGTTCCCAGCATCTGCGCCAGCGCCGAATAGCATTTGCCCTTGAAGGTGAGGCCTTCGATCAGGCCGATCGCGAGGTTCGGGATCTCCAAGGCAAGGGACCGCAGTTCCTTTCCGGGCAGGTGCACCACGCTGCAATTGCTGGATGCGACGCCGGACCATTGATGCACGGTGCCTTCGAATACTTCCGGCCCGCCGACGAAATTGCCGACATGCCAATAGGCCAGCGTGATCTCGCGCCCGAGCGGGGACGTGTAGAACACGCGAATGCGGCCGCTCTCGATCAGCCAGATGCCGTCATGCTTGCCGCCCTGGCTGAACAGCGTCTGGCCGCGGTTGAGCACTTTTCGCCGGCCCTGCTTCAGCACCAGCTCCCGCTCGCGCGGTGAGAGCTTGTCCATCAGCGGCGGCGGCCCGCCGATCCATTGCTGGTTCTCGGTGAGCAGCAGCGAGGAGCTTCCGGCAGGCCGGACTGCTGGGGGAACAGCCCCGCGAACCACATTGGCCGCCTGCAACATCTCTGCCTCCGGAACGTTCAAGTCGTTCTAAAGAGGAGCAATGTCCGTGCCAGATTTACTCCACTGTCATCGCCCGGCTTGACCGGGCGATCCAGTATTCCAGAGACGTCAATGGGTTATCGAGAGGCCGCGGGGTACTGGATTCCCCGCCTTCGCGGGGAATGACAGCGGTGGCCGTTGCTTGGCTGAAGCGTCTCTCCAGCGTCGTCCTGGCTTTCACCAGGACGACATCGAATGTTGGGTCAGCGTCCCGCCAAACTCAACAAATACGGCTTCGGGTAAATCCCCCGGTTATGTCCATCCGAAAACGAGATGTTCAGCCCGTAGCCGAGATCGCCGATATCGATGATGGCGATGCCCGGAAACGCGTCAGGGAAGCGGCCGTCGAAGCGGGCGCGGATGCAGTGGGCGCATTTGCAGGAGAGGCGAAGCTGCTCGGCCGGCAGGCTCAACGCGTCGTCCTGCGTGGTGCGGACGAGGAGCGCGGCAAGATCGGCGCTGGCCTCATAGTTGGCTACGGTCGGTGCCACCACAGTCATGGTCATGACGAACCTCCGGATCCTCTCTACGTCGTCGTGACGCCGCTGCGATAGCAACTAATTGCCAGCGCGAGCGCGCCCGCCTGACCTTCGCTGCCTCCTCTTCAGTCACCGCCCGCGAAATGTGAAACTAATCGACCGGGAATTTCACTTACGAATTGCCGGACTCTGCTCTCTCCGAAACCTTGTGCCATCGATGGCCAAGGAGAGACCATGAGCGCATTTCAGAAGGAAACGGTTCTGTCGGTCAGGCACTGGACCGACAGCCTGTTCAGCTTCACCGCGACGCGCGATCCCGGCTTCCGCTTCCAGAATGGCCAGTTCGCGATGATCGGGCTCGAGGTCGAAGGCAAGCCGTTGATGCGGGCCTACAGCATGGCCAGCGCCAATCACGAGGAGGCGCTCGAGTTCTTCTCGATCAAGGTGCAGGACGGGCCGCTGACCTCGCGCCTCCAGAAGATCAGGGAAGGCGATATCATCCTGGTCGGCCGCAAGGCCACGGGCACGCTGATCACCGGCAACCTTATTCCCGGCAAGCGCCTCTTGCTGCTCTCGACCGGCACGGGACTCGCGCCGTTCGCCAGCCTGATCAAGGATCCCGATGTCTACGAGAATTACGAGACCATCGTGCTCGCCCATGGCTGCCGTCAGGTCTCCGAGCTCGCCTATGGCGAGCACCTCGTCGAAGGCCTGCGCAACCACGAATTCTTCGGTCCCTTGATCCGCGACAAGCTGGTCTACTACCCGACCGTGACCCGCGAGCCGTTCCGGAACCGCGGCCGCATCACCGATCTGCTCGCCTCGAACCAGCTGTTCGACGATATCGGGCTATCCGGCCTCGATATCGAGACCGACCGCATCATGCTGTGCGGCAGCCCGGCGATGCTGGAGGAACTCCCTCCGATGTTTTCGGCGCGCGGCTTTGTCGAGGGCAATCACAGCCAGCCCGGCCATTTCGTGATCGAAAAGGCTTTTGTCGAGCGCTGAGGCCAAATCGCATCCCGGCGACAACTAATTGCTATCGCCGGACAGCCCCCTGAACAAATCTGATGCAAAGCCGCCGGCTATCGGCGAACCAGGAGCAAGCGATGGCACTAGATGAGATCGTCGACGGACTTTCGGAGGTTTCCTGCGATGTGCTGGTCATCGGCGGCGGCACGGCCGGCCCGATGGCGGCGCTGAAGGCGAAGCTGAAGAACCCGAAGGCCAATGTCGTCTTGCTCGAGAAGGCCAACGTCAAGCGCTCCGGCGCGATCTCGATGGGCATGGACGGGCTCAACAACGCCGTCATCCCCGGTTACGCGACGCCCGAGCAGTACACCAAGGAAATCACCATCGCCAATGACGGCATCGTCGACCAGAAGGCGGTCTATAAGTACGCCCAGAACTGCTACAAGATCATCGAAGAGCTCGACAGTTTCGGCATCCGCTTCCTGAAGAACGAGAACGGCGACTACGCCGTCAAGAAGGTGCATCACATCGGCACCTATGTGCTGCCGATGCCGAACGGCGAGACCGTGAAGAAGGCGCTGTACCGTCAGCTCCGCCGCGCCCGCATCCTGATCTCCAACCGTTACATGGCGACGCGGCTGCTCAAATCGTCTGACGGCCGTATTGCCGGTGCGATCAGCGTCAATACCCGCACCGCCGAAATGCTGGTGATCAAGGCCAAGGCGGTGATCCTGTGCATGGGCGCCGCCGGCCGCCTCGGCCTGCCGACCTCCGGCTACATGTTCGGCACCTACGAGAATGCCGCCAATTCCGGCGACGGCTACTCCATGGCCTATCACGCCGGCGCGGCGCTCGCGAACCTCGAATGCTACCAGATCAATCCGCTGATCAAGGACTATAACGGCCCGGCCTGCGCCTACGTCGCCGGTCCCTTCGGCGCCTTCACCGCCAATAACGAGGGATCGCGCTTCATCGAATGCGACTACTGGTCCGGCCAGATGATGCTGGAGTTCTACAACGAGCTTCTGTCCGGCAAGGGTCCGGTGTTCCTCCAGCTCAAGCATCTTCACCCCGACACCATCTCGGAGATCGAATCCACGCTGCACAAGGTCGAGCGTCCCACGCGCGGCCTGTTCCAGCAGGGGCGCGGCGTCGACTACCGCAGCGAATCAATCGAGATGCACATCTCCGAGATCGGTTTCTGCTCCGGCCACAGCGCCTCCGGCGTGTTCGTCGACGACAATGCCCGCACCACCGTGCCCGGCCTCTACGCCGCTGGCGACATGGCGAGCGTGCCGCATAATTACATGCTCGGCGCCTTCACCAACGGCTCGGTCGCCGGCATCGACGCGATGGAGTTCGCCGACAGCCACGACTTTGCGGAATTCGACGCTGCCGATGTCGCGCTGGAGCGCGACCGCGTGATGGCGCCGACTAAGCGCGAGGACGGCATTCCGCCGAACCAAGTCGAGTACAAGACCCGTCGTCTCGTCAACGACTATCTCCAGCCGCCGAAGGTCACGCGCAAATACGAGCTCGGCATGCGCCGCCTCGCCGAGGCGCGGGAGGACATGCAGGAGCGCATGATCGCCCGCAACGCGCACGAGCTGCTGCGCGCCCTCGAAGTGCAGTCGATCATGGACTGCGCCGACATGGCGGTGCATGCCTCGCTCTACCGCGAGGAGAGCCGCTGGGGCCTCTACCACTGGCGCACGGATTTCCCGGAGAAGGACAACGAGAACTGGTTCTGCCACACGCTGCTGAGCAAGCGGGACGGCAAGATGACCAGCGAGAAGCGCGCCGTCGAACCGTACGTCGTGCCGATCGCCGACGACGAGAAGGACCTCTACGACAAGCAGCGCATCCGCGCCTCCGCCTGATCCACCAGAACATAGCAACAGGAGACATCCAATGCCTCTCGCTTCCTATCAGACATCGGTTCCGGTGGTCGTCGACGACGCCAAGTGCATTGCGGACAAGGGCTGCACCGTCTGCGTCGACGTCTGCCCGCTCGACGTGCTGCGCATCAGCGAGATGACCAACAAGGCCTACATGGCCTATGACGAGTGCTGGTACTGCATGCCCTGCGAGGCCGATTGCCCGACCGGCGCCGTCACCGTCAACATTCCCTATCTGTTGAGGTGATCATGTCGAGCCCGTTCGAGTCCTACGACGACCTCGAAGACGCCGACGAGCGGCTTCAGGCCGCCGATCCCGCCGAGCGCCGTGTCGCCATCATCGCGCTCGGCCATTCCGGCGATCCCGCCGCCGTCGGCCATCTCGCCAACATGGTCGCAGATCCCGATGCCGGCGTGCGCCAGCAGGTGGCGATGGCGCTCGGCGAGTTCGACGGGCCGGAAGCGGCGAGCGCGCTCGTCAAGCTGCTGGTCGATCCTGAGAGAATCGTCGCATCGGCCGCCGCCGACAGCATGGCCGAGTTCAAGGATCCGGCCTGTGCCGACATCATCCTGCCGCTGGTCAAGCATGCCCACGCCTTCGTCCGCATGGGCGCGCTGCGCGCGCTGAAGGAGCTGCGCTGCAAGGACACGCTGAAGCCGGCGCTGGAAGCGCTCCAGGATTCGGATGCCGCCGTGCGCGTGCAGGCGATCGGCGTGATCGGATTTCTCAAGCTGGAGGAATCCATCCCCGCGCTGACCGCGCTGATCAACGATCCCGACGCCCATGTGCGGCGCGCCTCAGTCAGCGCGCTGGCGTTCTCGCAGTTGAAGCCCGCGGCGGAGACGATCACGCGCGCGCTGAAGGATGCGGACTGGATGGTGCGCGAGATGGCGGCGGAGACGCTGGGCCTCAACGTCAACGGTTCGCTCGCGGCCGACCAACTCATCGCCTGCCTTGCCGACGAATTCTGGCAGGTGCGGCTGAAGACGATCCGCAGCCTCGGCAGGATGAAGATCGATCGTGCGGTGCGCCCGATCGGCAATTGCATCAATCACGACCAGGCCAATTTGCGGAAGGAGGCGGCCGCCGCGCTCGGCGAGATCGCCCATCCCGACGGCGAGGCGTTCCTGGCCGTCATCGCCGACGATGCCGACCCTGATGTGCGCAAGAACGCGCGTTGGGCGCTTCAGCAGATCGCGGCCCGCAAGGCGCGGGCAGGCGCATAGAGGCGCGGGGCAGGGACATAGCGGCCCTTCGCTGCCGGTCTGGACTTCCCCTGCCAGACGTTTATTGGTCTTCGCCAATGGGATCGGCTGCCGTGAACGTGGCCGGTCCGAGAAACAGCGAGGACGCCGGCCATGACGACATTGACTGTCAAAGACCTTCTCCCCGAGGATGGCACGCGGGGAACGCTCGTCGGCCGCGTCTGGCTGCCGCAGGTCAATGGCCCCGCCGTTGTCGCCGTGCGCAGCGATGGCGTCTTCGACGTCACCGCGAGGTTTCCGACCATCAGCGCGCTCTGCGAGGAGGACAATCCCGCCAAGGCGCTTGCCGCGACCAAGGGCGAACGCATCGGCGATCTCGACGCCATCGTGGCCAATACGGCCCCCGATGGGCGCGACCCGAAAAAGCCGTGGCTGCTCGCGCCGGTCGATCTCCAGACCCTGAAGGCGGCCGGCGTCACCTTCGCCATCTCGATGCTGGAACGCGTGATCGAGGAGCGGGCCAAGGGCAATCCGGCCTCGGCCGAAGCGATCCGGAAAGAGGTGACGCGGCTGATCGGTGACGATCTGTCAAAGCTCAAGCCGGGCTCGGACCAGGCGATGCATCTGAAGCAGGTGCTGATCGACCAGAACGCCTGGAGCCAGTATCTCGAGGTCGGCATTGGCCCCGATGCCGAGGTCTTCACCAAGGCTCCGACCCTGTCCTCGGTCGGCACCGGCATGGACGCGGGCCTGCATCCGAAGTCGACCTGGAACAACCCCGAGCCGGAGCTCGTGCTGTTCGTTTCGAGCCGCGGCAAGATCGTTGGCGGTTCGCTCGGCAACGATGTCAATTTGCGCGACTTCGAGGGGCGTTCGGCGCTGCTGCTGTCGAAGGCCAAGGACAACAATGCGTCCTGCGCGATCGGCCCGCTGCTGCGCTTGTTCGACGAGAGCTTTTCGCTCGACGACGCGCGCAAGCTCGACATCAGCCTGAACGTGAAGGGGACGGACGGTTTCGTCCTCGACGGCCATTCCTCGATCAGCAAGATCAGCCGCGATCCGACCGACCTCGTCGAACAGACCATCGGCAAGGTCCATCAATACCCCGACGGCTTCGTGCTGTTCCTCGGCACCATGTTCGCGCCGGTCAAGGATCGCGATGCGCCGGGGCAGGGGTTCACCCACAAGCGCGACGACATCGTCACGATCGCCGCGCCCCAGCTCGGCAAGCTTGTCAACCGCATGCGCACAAGCGACGAGTGCGAGCCCTGGACCTTCGGCTTCAGTGCGCTGATGAAGAACCTCGCGCAGCGGAAGCTGATCTAGCTCGCTGCTCTTCGCCTCTCCCCGCTTGCGGGGAGACGCCGGAATTCGCGCGAAGCGCGGATTCCGGGTGAGGGGGACTCTCCACGAGTCGATTTGGTCGACAAACGCAAGGCTTTATCCACATCGTCATTGCGAGCGTAGCGAAGCAATCCAGAATCGGTCCGCGGAGGGACTCTGGATTGCTTCGCTGCGCTCGCAATGACGAGGAGGAGAGGTTGCGAGTCCGTCTTTCTCCGTGATCGTGGATAAAGGCCCTCACCCCAACCCTCTCCCGGTAAGAACGGGGAGAGGGAGCGCACCGTCGCTGTCGCAACACCCCCGCATCATTTCCTTCATCCCCTCGTTGCATCGCTAGAACAAAATCGCGCTGGGCGTGTCATAGAGCCACCCCATCCCGCCAAGGTGTGGTTTGCTCCAAATAGTCAAATAATATGACTAGTCGGAACCGATCTTCTGTGGAATAGTCCCCTCCGCCGCCCGCAAAGGGCGGTTTGCGGGTGCCATGCTACCAACTGGCGCCCGAGATAAACACAAGATCACTCTTGGGAGACACGCCTGATGACCCCTAAAGCCCTCTTTGCGGCCACCGCTACCGCCGCGTTGTTGCTCGCGCTGCCGGCGAAGGCCGCCGAGCTCACCATCGGCTTCTCGCAGATCGGATCGGAATCCGGCTGGCGCGCGGCAGAGACCTCGGTCTCCAAGCAGGAGGCCACCAAGCGCAAGGTCAATCTCAAGATCGCTGACGCGCAGCAGAAGCAGGAGAACCAGATCAAGGCGATCCGCTCCTTCATCGCGCAGAACGTCGATGCGATCTTCCTCGCGCCCGTCGTCTCGACCGGCTGGGACTCGGTGCTGAAGGAAGCCAAGGAGGCCAAGATCCCGGTCGTGCTGCTCGACCGCGACATCGATCCCTCCGGCAAGGAGCTCTATCTCACCGCCGTGACGTCAGACAGCGTGCACGAAGGCGAGGTCGCCGGCGACTGGCTGGCCAAGACCGTCGGCAACAAGGCCTGCAGCATCGTCGAATTGCAGGGTACGGTCGGTGCCAGCGTCGCCGCCAATCGCAAGAAGGGCTTTGACACCGCCATCGCCAAGCATGCGAACCTGAAGGTGGTGCGCAGCCAGACCGGTGACTTCACCCGCGCCAAGGGCAAGGAGGTGATGGAGAGCTTCATCAAGGCTGAAGGCGGCGGCAAGTCGATCTGCGCGGTCTATGCGCATAATGACGACATGATGGTCGGTGCGATCCAGGCGATGAAGGAAGCCGGCCTCAAGCCCGGCAAGGAGATCCTCACCGTCTCGATCGACGCGGTCCCCGATATCTTCAAGGCCATGGCCGCCGGCGAAGCCAATGCCACGGTCGAGCTGACGCCGAACATGGCGGGCCCCGCACTCGATGCCATCGCGGCCTTCAAGGACAAGGGTACCGTTCCGCCGAAGTGGATCCAGACCGAGTCCAAGCTCTATACAGCAGCCGACGATCCGCAGAAGATCTACGACAGCAAGAAGGGCCTCGGTTATTGAGGCGGGTGCCGCGCCGGGCCGCTCCCCGTGGTCCGGCGCCCCCCTTCGAAACCGCTGCGCGAACGAATAGGCTGGGTGTCCGCGTCATCAGCGGGCGCCGGTGGGAGTGACGTTGCTATGGAGAACAGCCCCGATCCTGCCTCGCCCCTTCTGGAGGTGCGCGGGATCAGCAAGAGCTTCGGTGCTGTGCGTGCGTTGCAGGAGGTCGACTTCACGCTTCGCGCCGGCGAGATCCATGCGCTGCTCGGGGAGAACGGCGCCGGCAAGTCCACGCTGATCAAGGTCGTCACCGGCGTATTCCCGCGCGATGCCGGCATCGTCCGGCTCGGCGGCGAGGAGGTCGCACCGCGCTCGGCCAAGGCCGCGCTTCAGGCCGGCATCGCCACCGTCTACCAGGAGGTCAATCTGCTGCCGAACCTCTCGGTGGCGCAGAACCTGTTTCTCGACCGCCAGCCGATGCGCTTCGGCATCGTGCGCGACGGCGAGATGCGCCGCCGCGCCAATACGCTGCTCGCCGATTTCGGTCTCGACATCGACGTATCAGCGCCGCTCGGCAGCTATTCCGTCGCCGTGCAGCACGTCACCGCGATCGCGCGCGCCGTCGATCTGTCCGCGCGCGTGCTGATCCTGGACGAGCCGACCGCGAGCCTCGACCGTCATGAGGTCGAGATCCTCTTCGGCATCATGCGCCAGCTCGCGGGGCGCGGCATCGGCATCGTCTTCGTCAGCCACTTCCTCGACCAGGTCTACGAGATCTCCGACCGCATCACCGTGCTGCGCAACGGCCGCCTGGTCGGCGAGCGCGAGACTGCGTCGCTGCCGCGGATCGAATTGATCCGCATGATGCTCGGCCGCGAGCTTGCGGAGACCACCAGTGCGCGGGCGGCGACGCGCGAGCATCAGGCGCGCGAGATCTGCGCGAGCTTCGAGAATTACGGCAAATCCGGCTATGTCGCGCCGTTCAATCTCGAGCTGCGTCATGGCGAGGTCGTCGGCCTCGCCGGCCTGCTCGGCTCGGGCCGCACCGAGACGGCGCGGCTGGTGTTCGGCGCCGAGCGCGCCGATCGCGGGCAGGCGAAGGTGGAAGGCGCGCCCGTGCGGCTGCACTCGCCGCGCGACGGCGTGCGCCACGGCTTTGGCTATTGCCCGGAGGAGCGCAAGACCGACGGCATCGTCGCCGAGCTCAGCGTGCGCGAGAACATCGTGCTGGCGCTCCAGGCCAAGCGCGGGCTGCTTCGCCCGCTGTCGCGCCGCGAGCAGGACGAGATCGCGCGCCGCTACGTCAAGATGCTGGACATCCGTCCGCCCGATCCGGAACGCCCCGTGGGCCTGCTCTCCGGCGGCAACCAGCAAAAGGTGCTGCTGGCGCGCTGGCTCGCGACCTCGCCGCGGCTCCTCGTGCTGGACGAGCCGACCCGCGGCATCGACGTCGGCGCGCATGCCGAGATCATCCGTCTGATCCGCGAGCTCTGTGACGATGGGCTCTCGCTGCTCGTGATCTCCTCGGAGCTGGATGAGATCGTCACCTATTCGGATCGGGTCGTGGTGCTGCGCGACCGCGCCCATATCGAGGAGCTCGCAGGCGTGGCGATCGATGTCGGCAACATTCTCGCGGCCATCGCGGCCGACGGCGCCGCCATCGCGCATGAGGGGCGGGCATGACAGCGCTGCTGCCGCGCCGCGGCCTTGCCCAGATCCTCGCATTGATCGTCATCCTCGCGGTCGACCGCGTGGTGTCGCCGCAATTCTTCGACCTGCGCCTCCAGGACGGTCGTCTGTTCGGCAGCCTGATCGACGTGCTCAACCGCGGCACGCCGGTGGCGCTGCTCTCGCTCGGCATGGTCCTGGTGATCGCGACGCGCGGCATCGACCTCTCGGTCGGCGCAATCATGGCGATCTCGGGCGCAATTGCGGCCAGCCTCGCTGACAGCCACGGGCTTCCGGTCGTGCTGGCGGCCGCGCTTGGCGCCGGCCTCGTCTGCGGCTTGTGGAACGGATTTCTCGTCGCCGTGCTCGGCATGCAGCCGATCGTGGCGACGTTGATCCTGATGGTGGCGGGGCGGGGCATCGCCCAGCTCATCACCGAAGGGCGTATCGTGACGTTTTCCTCGCCCGACCTGGTCTGGCTCGGCAACGGCGCCATCCTCGGCCTGCCGGTTCCGGTTGCGATCGCCTTGGGCATGCTGATCCTCACCTGCGCGGTGGTGCGCGGCTCCGCGCTCGGGCTCCTGATCGAGGCGACCGGCGGCAATGCGCGGGCGAGCGAGCTTGCCGGCGTCGGCACGCGGGCGATGATCCTTTCGGTCTATGTCTGGTGCGGCGTCTGCGCCGCACTGGCCGGCGTGATCGCCGCGGCCGACATCATGGGCGCGGATGCCAACAATGCCGGCCTCTGGCTCGAGCTCGACGCCATCCTGGCCGTGGTGATCGGCGGCACGTCACTGTTCGGCGGCCGCTTCAGTCTTGTGCTCGCGGTGCTGGGGGCGCTGATCATCCAGACCATGAACACCGGAATCCTGCTGTCAGGCTATCCGCCGGAATTCAACCTGCTGGTCAAGGCGGTGGTTGTGCTCGCTGTTCTGCTGCTGCAATCTCCGAAATTCTCGGGGCTTGCCGGTATCGCTGCGCGGCTGCGGAGGACGAAAGCATGAAAGGCCTGCCGCCCGTCCTGATCACGGCCATCGTGCTCGTCGCGGGCTTCGCGCTCTGCGCCATGCAATTCCCCAACATCGCCTCCACCCGCGTGGTCGGCAATCTCCTCACCGACAACGCCTTCCTCGGCATCGTCGCGACCGGGATGACCTTCGTCATCATCTCCGGCGGCATCGACCTGTCGGTCGGCTCGGTGATCGGCTTCACCACCGTCTTCGTCGCGCTGGCGATCGAGCGCTGGGGCGTGCCGCCGCTGGTCGCCTTCGTCGCCATCCTCGCGCTCTCGGCGGCGTTCGGCGCGGCGATGGGCGCGGTCATCCATGTCTTCGACCTGCCGCCGTTCATCGTGACGCTGGCCGGGATGTTCCTGGCCCGCGGCGCGAGCTTCCTGCTCTCGACGGAATCGGTTCCGATCACCGCGCCGGTCTATTCCACCGTGTCGGACTTCGCGCTGCGGATGCCTGGCGGCGGGCGGCTGACGGCGATCGCGATCATCATGCTCGTGATCGTGATCGGCGGCGCCTTGCTGCTGCATCTCACCCGGTTCGGTGCCAATGTCTATGCGCTCGGCGGCAGCCGGACGACCGCGAGCCTGATGGGTGTTGCGGTGGGCAAGATGACGGTGAAGATCTACATGCTGTCGAGCCTGCTCGCAGGAATCGCCGGCATCGTGTTCTCGTTCTACACCAGTGCCGGCTACTCGCTCTCCGCCGTCGGCGTCGAGCTCGACACCATCGCGGCCGTCGTGATCGGCGGCACGCTGCTCACGGGAGGGCAGGGCTCGGTGATCGGCACCTTCCTCGGTGTGCTGATCCAGGGCCTGATCCAGACCTACATCAATTTCGACGGCACGCTGTCGAGCTGGTGGACCAAGATTGCGACCGGCGTATTGCTGTTCGCCTTCATTGCCTTGCAGCAGGGGCTGGTCGCGCTTGCGCGCCGGCCCGTGGCCAAACGCGCGGGAGCTGCCACATGACCTCGCGCATCGTCGTCATCCCGACGCGCCGGGCTCACTCCAACCATGCGGAAGTGGCCCGCTCGATCGGCGTCGACATCATCGCCGGCCGCTACGCGGAGGGGACACGCCTGCCGGGTGATGCCGAGATGATCGCGATGTTCGGTGTGTCGCGGCCGGTGCTGCGGGAGAGCGTGAAGACGCTGGTGGCCAAGGGCCTGCTCACCACCAAGGCGCGGGTCGGCACCGTCGTGCGCGAGCGCGCGGCCTGGAACATGTTCGACGCCGACGTGCTGGCCTGGCATCTCGACGCCGGCATCGACAAGCGTTTCCTCAACGACCTCGCCGAGATCCGTCTGGCGGTCGAGCCGCGCGCGGCCGAGCTCGCAGCGAAGCAGCGGTCCGAGGAGGACCTCGTCGAGCTCCGGCGCAGCATGGAGCGCATGCGCCGTGAAGCCTCCGACTCGGTGGGCTTCGCCGATGCCGACCTCGCGCTCCACGTTGCCGTGGCGCGGGCCTCCGGCAATCTGTTCATGCGCTCGATCGGGCATGTCATCGAGGCCGCTCTTCGCGCCTCCTTTCTGCTCAGCGCGCCGGTCGAGCCGGAGGACCGCGACACCGTGCTGCTCTGGCATCAGAAGATCGTCGACGCGATCGAGGCCGGCGATGCCGAGGCGGCATCGGAGGCCATGATCTATGTCATTCACAACGGCATGCACCGCCACGAGGATACGGTGATCGAGACCGCCCCGACCGATGCGCTGCCATCAGCGGATACTGGAGAATAAGCGTGACCGACCTTCGCATCGCCATCGTCGGCTTCGGCAAGATCGCGCGCGACCAGCATGTCGGCGCGATCGCAGCGGTACCGGGCGCGACGCTCGCGGCCGTTGCCAGCCGCAATACCTCGCTGCCGGAGCTGCCGCATTTTGCGACCATCGAGGAGCTGCTGGAGAAGGGCCCGGCGATCGACGCGGTCTCGCTCTGCACGCCGCCGCAGGTGCGGCGCGCCCAGGCCGCCGCAGCGCTCGCCGCCGGCAAGCACGTCATGCTGGAGAAGCCGCCGGGCACCGGCGTTGCCGAGCTGGATCCGCTGATTGCCATGGCGGCCGATGCCAAGTGCACGCTGTTTGCGACCTGGCATTCGCGCCATGCGCCGGCGGTCGAGCCGGCCCGCGAATGGCTGGCGACGCGCCGGATCAAGTCCGTGCACATCAACTGGAAGGAAGACGTCCGCGTCTGGCATCCCGGCCAGGCCTGGATCTGGGAGCCGGGCGGGCTCGGCGTGTTCGATCCAGGCATCAATGCGCTGTCGATCCTGACCCGCATCCTGCCGAAGCCGGTGTTCGTCACCGCGGCGGACCTTGCCTTCCCCGCCAACTGCCAGGCGCCGATTGCCGCGAACCTGAACCTGACTGACATCAACGGCCTGCCCATCACCGCCGAATTCGATTTCCGCCAGACCGGGCCGCAGAGCTGGGATATCGTCGTGGAAACCGACCAGGGCCAGATGACCTTGTCCGGCGGCGGGCGTCGGATGGCTGTCGACGGCAAGGCCATTGCCGAGGCGCCCGATCAGGAATATTGCGAGCTGTACCGGCGCTTTGTCGCGCTTGCGGCAACCGGCGCAAGCGATGTCGATCTGGCGCCGCTGCGTCTCGTCGCCGACGCCTTCCTGCTCGGCAGGCGCACGATCGTCGAACCCTTTGTGGACTGAACATGGCTGGCTCGAAAATCACAAAAGACATTTTCGGAACGCTGCCGGACGGCCGCAATGTCGAGCGCATCGTGCTGCGCGGGGAGGGCGGCTTTGAGGCCCGCATCATCACCCATGGCGCGGTGATCCAGGCGCTGATAGCGCCGGACGCCAAAGGCGGCTACGACGATGTCGTGCTCGGCCATGACGCCTTCGCCGGCTATCTCGCCGAACGTAAATTCCTGGGCGCCACCGTCGGCCGCTATGCCAACCGTATCGCCAAGGGATGGTTCTCGCTCGATGGCGAGACGGTGCAACTCCCCGTCAACAATGGCCCGAATGCGCTGCATGGCGGCCTCGACGGCTTCGACCGCAAGCTCTGGGAGATCGCCGGGATCGACGAGGGCGCCGAGCCCGCGGTGACGCTCACCTATACGAGCCCCCACGGCGAGGAGAACTATCCGGGCCGCCTCGATGTGCGCCTGACCTATCGTATCACCGGCCCGGCCGAGCTGTCGCTGATGATGGAGGCGCGGACGGACCGTCCGACCATCGTCAATTTGACCAACCACAGCTTCTTCAATCTGGAAGGCGCGACATCAGGCACGCCGATTCTCGACCATAAGCTGACGGTCGCCGCCGAGCATTTCCTCGCGATCGATCCCACCGCCATTCCGTTGCCGGAGCCGCCGCGCGCGGTGGCCGGCACGCCGTTCGACTTCCGCAGCCCGCATACCGTGGGCGAGCGCATCCGTGAAAACGATCGGCAATTGCAGAACGGCAGGGGCTACGACCACACCTACTGCCTCGGCCGCGACGGCAAGCTCGCGCTCGCGGCACGGCTGGAAGCCCCGCGTTCGGGACGCATCATGGAGCTGTTCACCAATCAGCCCGGCATCCAGGTCTATTCCGGCAACTATCTCGACGGCACGATCTCGGGCAAGGGCGGCAAGCTGATCCGGCAATCGGACGCCATGTGCCTGGAGCCGCATATCTGGCCTGATGCGCCGAACCGGCCGGATTTTCCGAGCCCGCGTCTCGATCCCGGCGGAATCTACCGGCATCACACCGTCTATCGCTTTGCCGCGAGGGCGTCATGATGGAAGAAGTGCCGACCACCGTTCTCTCCGCCGAGCAGTGTCATCTCGGCGAAGGGCCGACCTATGATCTGACCACCGATACCGCCTGGTGGTTCGACATCCGCGAAGGACGCCTGTTCGAAGCGCATCTCGGCAGTGCCGCGATCCGCGTCCACGCGCTCGGCCGGATGGCGAGCGCGCTCGGACGCATCGATGCCGAGCGGCAGTTGGTCGTCGCGGAGGATGGCCTCTACATCCGCAGTCTCGCCGACGGCGCGATGACGCTGTTCTGTCCGCTCGAAGCGGACAATCCCACCACGCGCTCCAATGATTGCCGCGTGCACCAGTCCGGTACGTTCTGGATCGGCACCATGGGCAAGAAGGCTGAGCGGGGGGCGGGCGCGATCTACGCGCTTCACCGCGGCAAGATCTCGACGCTGTTTCCGGGCATCAGCATTCCCAATTCGATCTGCTTCTCGCCTGACGGCGCCACCGGCTACTTCACCGACACCGCGCGCGCGGTGCTCTATGCGGTGCCGCTCAATCCCGCCACCGGCCTGCCGCGCGGCGAGCCGGAGGTGCTGCTGCGCCACACCGGCATCGGCGGCCTCGACGGCTCGGTGTGCGACGCCGACGGGCAGATCTGGAATGCCTGCTGGGGCGCGAGCCGTATCGACGTCTACAGCCCGCAGGGCGAGCGGCTGCGCTCACTGAGCGTGCCGGCCAAGCAGGCGAGTTGCCCGGCCTTCGTCGGCCCCGACCTGTCGCATCTCCTCGTCACCTCGGCCTGGCAGGATATGGATGCGGCGGCGCGCGCCGCCGATCCGCAAGCCGGCTGCACCTTTCTGCTGAAGGCCTCCGCGCATGGTCGCGCGGAGCCCGACGTCAAGCTTGCATAGGAGGACCCCACGCACTCGACCGACGTTCGCTACGACCGAAGAAACAGTCTGACACCTTAAGGGAGTGAAGCATGCTGAAACTGAAGACGACAATCCTCGCGCTGGCGCTGGCCGGCGCTGCGACGATGGCCGCAGGCGTTCCCGCCTCCGCGCAGGACAAGGCGACCGTCGGCATCGCCATGCCGACCAAATCGTCGGCGCGCTGGATCGACGACGGCAACAACATGGTCAAGGTGCTGAAGGAGCGCGGCTACAACACCGACCTGCAATACGCCGAGGACGACATTCCGAACCAGCTCTCGCAGGTCGAGAACATGGTGACCAAGGGCGCGAAGGCGCTTGTGATCGCCGCGATCGACGGCACCACGCTGTCCGACGTGCTCAAGCAGGCCAAGGCCAAGGGCATCACTGTGATCGCCTATGACCGCCTGATCCGCGGCACGCCGAACGTCGACTATTACGCGACCTTCGACAATTTCCAGGTCGGCGTGCTCCAGGCGGAGTCGCTCGTGCAGGGCCTCGGCCTCAAGGACGGCAAGGGTCCGTTCAACATCGAGCTGTTCGGCGGCTCGCCGGACGACAACAACGCCTACTTCTTCTACAACGGCGCGATGAGCGTGCTGAAGCCGTACATCGACAGCGGCAAGCTCGTCGTCGTGTCCGGCCAGATGGGGATGGACAAGGTCGCGACCTTGCGCTGGGACGGCGCCACCGCGCAGGCCCGCATGGACAACCTGCTCAGCGCCTACTACGGCAACAAGAAGGTCAACGCCGTGCTGTCGCCCTATGACGGCCTGTCGATCGGCATCATCTCGTCGCTGAAGGGCGTGGGCTATGGCAGTGCCGACCAGAAGATGCCCGTCATCTCGGGCCAGGACGCCGAGGTGCCCTCGATCAAGGCGATGCTGCGCGGCGATCAGTATTCGACCATCTTCAAGGACACCCGCGACCTCGCCAAGGTGACTGCCGACATGGTCGATGCGGCGCTCGCCGGCAAGCAGGTCTCGGTCAACGACACCAAGACCTACGAGAACGGCGTCAAGACCGTGCCGTCCTATCTGCTCAAGCCGGTCGTGGTCTACAAGGACAATTGGGAGAAGGTCCTGGTTGACAGCGGTTACTACAAGAAGGCGCAGTTCCAGTAGAATTCTCTCTTTCCCCTCTCCCCGCGCGCGGGGAGAGGGTCAGGGTGAGGGGGGCTCTCCACGGGGACGGTGATAGCTGCCCTCGCGGAGACTCCCCCTCACCCGATCGCTTCGCGCATAGCCGAAGCTTTGCTTCGGCGTTCTTAAGAAACGGCCGCTGAAAGCGGCCTATGCTCTCCCCGCAAGCGGGGCGAGGTGAAGTAACGGATGGGATATGAAGCCATGACCGCCATGCTGGAGATGCGCAACGTCAGCAAGAGTTTTGCCGGCGTCCAGGCGTTGCGCGACGTCAATTTCTCGGTTCATGCCGGGCAGATCCACGCCCTCGTCGGCGAGAACGGCGCCGGCAAGTCCACGCTGATGAAGGTGCTGAGCGGCGTCTATCCGCACGGCAGCTACGAGGGCACCATCATCTTCGAGGGGGAGGAGCGCCACTTCCGCGACATCAACGATTCCGAGGCGCTCGGCATCATCATCATTCATCAAGAACTTGCGCTGATCCCGCTGATGTCGATCGCGGAGAACATCTTTCTGTCACATCCGCCGTCAAAACTCGGCGTGATCGATCGCGACGAGGTGTACCGGCGCACGCGCGAGCTGCTGGCGCAGGTCGGCCTCAAGGAATCGCCGGACACGCTGATCACCGATCTCGGCGTCGGCAAGCAGCAGTTGGTCGAGATCGCCAAGGCGCTGTCCAAGCGGGTGCGGATGCTGATCCTGGACGAGCCGACCGCGAGCCTGAACGAGGCCGACAGTGCCGCGCTGCTCGAACGCCTGATGGTGTTCCGCGAGCAGGGCATCGGCTCGATCCTGATCTCGCACAAGCTCAACGAGGTCGCCAAGGTCGCCGACCACATCACCGTGCTGCGCGACGGCCGGACCGTCGACAGCATCGACTGCCATGCCGAGCCGATCCAGGAAGACCGCATCATCCGCAGCATGGTCAACCGCGATATGGCTCACCGTTTCCCGGAGCGTAGCGCAAAGATCGGCGAACCGGTCCTCAACGTTGAGAACTGGTCGGTCTATCACCCCATCCATCCCGAGCGGCAGGTGATCAAAAACGTCGATTTCGGCGTGAAGCGCGGCGAGGTCGTCGGCATTGCCGGGCTGATGGGCGCCGGCCGCACCGAATTCGCCATGAGCCTGTTCGGCCGCTCCTGGGGCACCAATATCAGCGGCCTGATCCGGCTCGAGGGCCGGGAAATCGTGCTGTCGAGCGTCGCCGCCGCGATCGACGCGGGCCTTGCCTATGTCACCGAGGACCGCAAGCAGCTCGGCCTGATCCTCGCCGACGACGTCCGCAAGAACATCACGCTCGCCAGCCTCGACCAGGTCGCGCCGGGGAGGGTGATCGACGACATCGCCGAGCTGAAGGTCGCCAGCGACTATCGCAACCGCATGCGCATCCGCTGCTCCGACGTCTACCAGGAGACCGGCCAGCTCTCCGGCGGCAACCAGCAGAAGGTCGTCCTGTCGAAATGGCTGATGACCGACCCCAAGGTGCTGATCCTGGACGAGCCGACAAGGGGCATCGACGTCGGTGCCAAATACGAGATTTACTGTATCATCAACGAGCTGGCGGAGGCCGGCCGCGGTGTCGTGGTCATCTCCTCGGAGATGCCCGAGCTGCTCGGCATCTGCGACCGCATCTGCGTCATGAACGACGGCGCCTTCGTCGGAGAGTTCAAGGGCGCCGAGGCGACGCAGGAGAAGATCATGCGCGCCATCATGCGCAACCAGAGAAGCAACGGAAACGGCGTGCCTGAGGCCGCGGAGATGGGAGGATTGCAGCCATGACCGACAAGACGGTTTCGCTGCCCGAGGAGCGCCGGCACGGCAGCTTCATCAAGAACAATTTGCGCAATTACGGCATGCTGATGTCGCTGATCGCGATCATGCTGTTCTTCCAGGTCATGACCGGCGGCACGCTGCTCCAGCCGCTCAATTTGACCAACCTGGTGCTCCAGAACAGCTACATCGTCATCATGGCGCTCGGCATGCTGCTGGTGATCGTCACCGGCCATATCGACCTTTCGGTCGGCTCGGTCGCGGGCTTCGTCGGCGCGGTGGCCGCCGTGCTGATGGTGACCTGGAAGGTCGACTACACGCTCGCCTTCATCGCCTGCCTGCTGCTGGGCGCGGCGATCGGCGCGGCGCAGGGCTATTGGGTGGCCTATTTCAAGATCCCGTCCTTCATCGTGACACTGGCGGGCATGCTGGTGTTCAAGGGCCTTGCGCTTGCGGTGTTGCAGGGCCAGTCGCTCGGGCCGTTCCCGGCGACCTTCCAGAAACTGTCCTCGGGCTTCATCCCGGAGATCCTGCCCGAGGCCGGCACGCTGCATCCGACCTCCATGCTGATCGGCGCCCTGCTCGCGCTCGGCCTCGTCTATGCCAGCGCCAAGGGCCGGTCGCGCGAGCAGGCGCACGGCATCGAGGTCGAGCCTTATGCGTTCTTCCTCGGCAAGAGCATTCTACTGGCCTGTGCCGTGCTCTACTTCACCTATCTGATCGCCTCGCATCGCGGCCTGCCCAACGTGCTGGTGATCATGACCGCGCTGATCGCGCTCTACGGCTTCGTCACCCGCCGCACCGTGATCGGCCGGCAGGTCTACGCAGTCGGCGGCAACGCGAAAGCTGCAAGCCTGTCGGGCATCAAGACGGAGCGGCTGACCTTCTTCACCTTCGTCAACATGGGCGTGCTGGCCGCGCTCGCCGGCCTCGTCTTCGCCGCGCGTCTCAACACCGCGACTCCGAAGGCGGGCTTGGGCTTCGAGCTGGACGTCATCGCCGCCTGCTTCATCGGCGGCGCCTCGGCCTATGGCGGAGTGGGGCGCGTCGGCGGCGCCGTGGTCGGCGCCATGATCATGGGCGTGATGAACAACGGCATGTCCATCCTCGGCATCGGCATCGACTATCAGCAGGTCATCAAGGGCCTGGTGCTGCTGGGAGCCGTGTGCATCGACGTCTATAACCAGCGGCGATAGGGGCCAGTAGCCCGGATGGAGCGCAGCGCAATCCGGGTTCTATCCGTTTGGTGAGACCGTCCCGGATTACGCTACGCTCCATCCGGGCTACGGTCTGAAATCGGCAGTCGCTATTGCGTCGTGAACAGCACCGTCGCGATCGCGACGGAGAGGCTTACCGCCGACACGGTCGCGACCGTCGACAGCACGCCCATTCGCCTGAGGGCAATGGCGAACGCAATGATGATTGGCGTTGCCGTCATCAGCCCGATTTGTGCATCGCTCATCGTTGTTCGCCACTCTCTGGAACGCTGAGGCGGTTTTCTACCGCGATCTCATGTCCCCTAATTTGTCCGCCGACAAACTCGGATCGGGACGGGTGAGCTAAGTCTGTCCGGTGCCCTGATCCGGAAAGACGATGTCGGCAACTGATTGCGAACAACAGGGAACCGGCTGGGGCATCCTCGAGGATCTCCCCGGCGATCCCATGATCTGGGTGCTGATCTTCAGCGAGCTTGCCGCGTTCGGCCTGTTTCTCGGCGCCTTCATCGTCGCCCGCGCCATCCATCCCGCCGTGTTCGCGGCCGGACAGGCCACGCTCGATGCGCATCTTGCCGGGCTCAACACAATTGTCCTGGTGACCAGCGGCTGGGCCGCAGCCCGCGGCACCGCAGCCGCACGGGCACCGCGCAAGCGGGCCGCGCGCGGCTGGCTGTTCGGTGCCGTGGCCCTTGGCGGCGCCTTCATCGCGATCAAGCTGTTCGAATATGCCGGCGAGATCGCGCAGGGAAACGGTCTGGAATCCAGCCCGTTCTTCACGCTGTACTTCCTTCTTACCGGCTTTCATCTCCTGCATGTCGGCCTCGGCATCGTGATCCTAGCCCTGGTTTCCCGGAGGGCGGAGGTGATCGGCGTCGAGACGGGGGCCGCCTTCTGGCACATGGTCGACCTGCTCTGGATCGTCATGTTTCCGATTCTGTATCTGGTGCGCTGATGCTTCCAGGCCGTCTCGACCTCACATGGATCGTGCTGATCGGCCTCGCGCTCGCGACCGTTCTGGTTCCATCCCTTGTGACGCGTCCGCTGCTCGGCAACGCCCTGCTGCTGACCTTCGCCGCGCTCAAGGGCCGCCGGATCGTGCTCGATTTCCTCGATCTTCGCGCTGCGCCGGCGCTCTGGCGCGGCCTCGTGAGTGCCTGGGTCGTCATCGTCCTGCTGTTTGCCTGGTCCGTGTCGGCCGTCGTCGCCCTGATCTGACGCGCTCATTGCGCCCTGACAAAGAACCGGCCGGTCGAAGCGGCAATAAATCGCAGCATCGCACCTCGACAGGAATCAACCGGAAAGGATTGGCAATGGCTGAACGCCTGACCAAGTCGGCCGCTCGAAACGTCTTCTACGGCGGCTCGGCTTTTTTCTTCGCCATCTTCATAGGGCTGACGGCGCACAGCCATTACTACATGGCCACGACCTCGACCGACGCTTCGACGCTGACGTCGTCGGTCGCCCGCGGCAAGCATGTCTGGGAGAAGAACTCCTGCATCAACTGCCACACGCTGCTGGGTGAGGGCGCCTATTTCGCCCCTGAAGTCGGCAATGTCTGGGATCGCTGGGGCGGCAAGGAAGACCCGGCCGCCGCGCGCGAGACGCTGAAGGCCTGGATGCAGTCGCAGCCGTCGGGCGCGGAGGGCCGGCGGCAGATGCCGCAATTCAACCTGACCGACCAGGAGCTCAACGATCTCGCCGACTTCCTGCAATGGGTGAGCACGATCAAGCGCCAGGAATGGCCGCCGAACAAGGCGGGCTAAAGCGCCTGCCTCTTTCGAGTCCTTGCCTCTTTCAAGACAGAGAGAACCCGAGATGAAATATCAGACCCAGAAAGTCGCGATGCTGTATTTCTACGGCGCGCTGACGCTGTTTCTGGCCCAGGTCCTGTTCGGCCTGCTCGCCGGAACCATCTACGTCCTGCCCAACACCCTGTCGACCCTCCTGCCGTTCAACATCGTCAGGATGATCCACACCAACGCGCTGATCGTATGGTCGCTGATCGGCTTCATGGGCGCGACTTACTTCCTGCTCCCGGAAGAGACCGAGACCGAGCTGTACAGCCCGCTGCTGGCCAAGATCCAGTTCTGGATGTTCTTCGGCGCGGCGGGCGTCGCCGTGGTCGGCTATCTCTTCCACTATCACGAGGGCCGCGAGTTCCTCGAGCAGCCCTTCATCATCAAGGTCGGCATCGTCGTGGTCTGCCTGATGTTCCTGTTCAACGTGACCATGACGGCGCTCAAGGGCCGCAAGACCACGGTCACCAACATCCTGCTGTTCGGCCTGTGGGGCGTTGCGATCTTCTTCCTGTTCGCGTTCTACAATCCGGCGAACCTCGCCGTCGACAAGATGTACTGGTGGTACGTCGTCCACCTCTGGGTCGAGGGCGTCTGGGAGCTGATCATGGCCTCCGTGCTCGCCTATCTGATGATCAAGCTCAACGGCATCGACCGCGAAGTCGTGGAGAAGTGGCTCTACGTCATCATCGGCCTTGCGCTGTTCTCCGGCATCCTCGGCACCGGCCATCACTTCTACTGGATCGGTGCGCCCGGCTACTGGCAGTGGATCGGCTCGCTGTTCTCCACGCTCGAAGTGGCGCCGTTCTTCACCATGGTGATCTTCACGGTGCAGATGACCTGGAAGGCCGGCCGCAAGCATCCGAACCGCGCCGCGCTGTTGTGGTCGGTTGGCTGCTCGGTGATGGCGTTCCTCGGCGCCGGCGTCTGGGGCTTCCTGCACACGCTGTCCTCGGTGAACTACTACACTCATGGCACCCAGGTCACCGCCGCGCACGGCCATCTCGCCTTCTTCGGCGCCTATGTGATGCTGAACCTGTCGGTGATGGCCTATGCGATCCCGCAGCTCAAGGGACGCGCGCCCTACAACCAGTGGCTCAGCATGACCAGCTTCTGGATCATGTGCACGGCGATGATGGTGATGACCTTCGCGCTGACCTTCGCCGGAGTGGTCCAGGTCCATCTGCAACGTGTGCTCGGCCAGGGCTACATGGACGTGCAGGATCAGATCGCGGTGTTCTACTGGGTCCGGCTCGGCTCCGGCGTGTTCGTGGCGATCTCCGCGCTGATGTTCGTCTGGGCCGTGCTGGTGCCGGGCCGCGAGAAGCAGGCGGCCATGCCTGCCGCGCTGCAGCCGGCTGAGTAAACGCAAATGGCGGCCGCGGTTCGCCGCGGCCCCCTGCTTCCTGGAAAGTCCGGAGAGACATCATGAAACCTGCCCTTCACACGGTGACCTCGGCGCCCGCGCTGCCGGCCTATGTCGCAACCGGCAACGAATGCGCGCTGTTCGAGCACGCCTGGCGGCATCAGCTCCCGGTCCTGCTGAAGGGCCCGACCGGTTGCGGCAAGACGCGCTTCGTCGCGCATATGGCGGCGCGGCTCGGACTGCCGCTCCACACCGTCGCCTGCCACGACGATCTCACCGCCGCCGATCTCACCGGCCGCTACCTCCTGAGGGGCGGCGACACCGTATGGACCGACGGTCCGCTGACGCGCGCGGTGCGCGAGGGCGGCATCTGCTATCTCGACGAGGTGGTGGAAGCCCGCAAGGACGTCACCGTGGTGCTGCATCCGCTCACCGACGATCGCCGCATCCTGCCGCTGGAGCGTACCGGCGAGGAGCTCGCGGCACCGAAGAGCTTCATGCTCGTCGTGTCCTATAATCCCGGCTACCAGACGCTACTCAAGGCGCTGAAGCCCTCGACGCGGCAGCGCTTCGTCGCCATCGAGTTCGGCTTCCTGCCGCCCGAGCAGGAGATCGCGGTGGTGTCCGCCGAGAGCGGGCTGCCGCCGGATCGCGTGCGGCCGCTGGTCGCGCTCGCCGGCCGGCTGCGCGCGCTCAGGGGTCACGATCTGGAGGAGGGCGTCTCGACCCGCCTCGTCGTCTATTGCGCCACCCTGATTGCCGCAGGCGCGTCGATTGCCGATGCCGTGCTCGCCGGCATGATCGAGCCCTTGACCGACGACGCCGACGTCAAGGCCGCGCTGCTCGACGTCGCGCGCGCCGTGATCGGGTGAGGCCGGTCCGATGCTCGACTTCCTCGAACTGGAGGAGACGGTCGGCCGTGCCTGGCACCGGATGGTCGGCGGCACTGCGAGCTATCCGGTTCACGCCGAGCACGCGGTGTCGCTTGCGGAGGTGAGGGGCCGGATCGCGGTGATGTTCCGTGCGCTCGGCGGCGAGGCCGGCGTGCAGATCGCAAGCGCCGGCGCCCGCAAGTCCGGGCACCGGCTCGGCTGGCGGCAACGCATCGGCCTCGGCGACGAGCGCCTCGAGCAGCCGGGCCGCGACGCCGCAACCATCTTCCTGCCCGATCGCATCGCGATCTTTCCCGACCGTGAACTGAACGCATCTCTCTATCGCTGG
The DNA here is from genome assembly GCF_028128935.1 of Bradyrhizobium sp. CCBAU 11361. NCBI lineage: Bacteria > Pseudomonadati > Pseudomonadota > Alphaproteobacteria > Hyphomicrobiales > Nitrobacteraceae > Bradyrhizobium > Bradyrhizobium sp. CCBAU 11361. The sequence goes on along the minus strand of NZ_LBJZ01000160.1, from coordinate 17,622 downwards.
CTCGCGGCATGGTTCGCGGTCGCACCGATCGAGACGATCGTGCTGACCGATCCGCTCAGGCGCGATCTGCTGGTGCTGCGCCGGGCCGCCGAGACGGCGGTCTTTGTGCTCACACATTTTCCCGGGCTCGTCGCCGACTATGCGCGGCTCGCCGCGGCAACCGCCGAGGCCCGGCCGCGGCGCCCCTTGCCGCGCATCGAGCAGGAGGTCGAGCAGATCGTTCTCGCCCTGCTCGGAGCGGGATCTGCGCCCGCGGGCAAATTGTGGCCGGCGATGATGGGAACGGGGCCGCTGCCGGACAAGGCGCCGCCGGGCTATCGTTCGATCCTGCCGTGCCCGCTCTGGGGCGATTGCTGGACGCGCGAGCTGTCGCCCGCGCATGCAGGCGAGGACGAGTGCGCTGATGGCGCGGAGGCCGCGGCCGAGGACAATCGCAAGCGTTTCGCCGTCCGCGAGCGCGAGGACGGCGCCAGCCGCAGCGATCCCTTCGTGCTCAACCGCTTCGAAAAGATCCTTGCGATGGCCGAGATGGTCAATGTCGACCGTCCCGCCGATGACAGCGAGGACGACGACGCGCGGAAGGCGGCCGACGATCTCGAGGAGATCACGCTGACCCGCCGCAGCGGCAAGCCGGCGAGCCGTTTCAAATTCGATCTCGACCTGCCGCCGGAAGCCCTCGATGCCTCGCGCTTGAATGCGGATTTGACCTATCCCGAATGGGATTTTCGCAGCGGCTCCTATCTGCCCGATCATTGCCGCGTGCTCGCCGGCGCAGCCTCCGAGACCGGCGAAAGCTGGACGCCTGATGAGACCATGCGCCGGCATATCCGCCAGGTGCGCCGCCGCTTCGAAATCTTGCGACCGCGCCACGAATTGATGCGCGCGCAAGCTGATGGCCATGATCTCGACCTTGACGCACTCGTGCGCGCGCGGTGCGATCTTCGTGCTGGCGGCAATGGCGCTGGTCTTGATCGCGTCCACATGGCCATGCGGCCGGAAGGGCACGATCTCGCAGTGAGCCTGCTGGTCGACGTCTCGCTCTCGACGGACGCGTGGGTCGATGGCTATCGCGTGCTCGACGTCGAGAAGGAAGCGCTGCTCGTGCTCGCGCACGGGCTGTCGGCCTGCGGTGACCACCACAGCATCCTCACCTTCACCTCGCGCCGGCGGTCCCGGGTGCGGCTCGAAACGATCAAGGCGTTCGGCGAGCCGATGAGCGGCGCAGTGGAGCGCCGCATCGGCGCGCTCAAGCCGGGTTACTACACGCGGATCGGCGCAGCGGTGCGCCACGCCTCGGCCGAGCTTGCGCGCCAGCCGCAGCGCAAGAAGCTGCTGCTCGTCCTCACCGACGGCAAGCCGAACGACGTCGATCACTATGAGGGGCGCTTTGCGGTCGAGGACACCCGCAAATCCGTGCAGGAAGCGCGCCGGCTCGGCATCGCGGTCTTCGGCGTGACGGTCGATGCGACCGCGCAGTCCTACTTTCCGACGCTGTTCGGGCGCGGCGGCTATGCGATCGTCGGCAACATCAAGCGCTTGCCCGCGGCGCTGCCGGCGATCTACCGGCAGGTGGCGCATTGATGAGCGGAGAAGCAGCGCCCGACACGACTGGTTAATCGCATCTGAACGCTCTCAAGCCCGGCCATGACGATGTGGAGGCTTCCATGTTCCACGCTCTCGCAAGAGATGCGATTACCTGCCTGAGCCACCATGCTCAGGTGAGCTATTGCTCACTTGATGGGTATATGATCGAATGGCCGGATGGACCAAAGCCGGCCGAAACCCGATCTCATCATCTTCGATTGCGACGGCGTGCTCGTCGACAGCGAGCTATTGAGCTGCCGGTGCCTGTCCGAGGTGCTGGCCGAGTTCGGCTTCGCGCTCAGCGAAGAGCAGGCGCTCGAGCTGTTTCTTGGACGCAGCACCAAGGCGATCGAGCAGCATTACCGTGATCTCGGGCAGGCCGTGCCGGATGGCTTTCTGCCGCGCCTGAAGTCGCGCGTGCTGGAGACGTTTGCCGCCTCGCTCGAGCCGATCCCCGGGGTCGGGGCGGTGATCTCCAAACTCGCCACGCCGTTCTGCGTGGCCTCGTCCAGCGACATCGACCGCGTCTCGCTTTCGCTCGATGTCACCGGTCTTCGGGCGCATTTCGGCGCGCGGCTCTACACTGCGCAGATGGTCAGGCACGGCAAGCCGGCGCCGGATCTCTTCCTCCACGCGGCGGCGCAGATGGGCGCGGAGCCCGCGCGCTCGCTGGTGATCGAGGACAGCGTCAGCGGCGTGCAGGCGGGCAAGGCGGCCGGCATGACCGTCTGGGGATTTGTCGGCGGCAGCCATTATCGCGGCCGCGACGGCCGCGCTATATTGTCCGCCGCCGGGGCCGATCGGGTCTTCGCGCGCATGAGCGATTTCTGGGAGGCGTGATTTCAGCCATGGCCGCCGAGAACGACAAATCGAGACTCGACGACGCTGCGCGGGCCGGCTGGCTCTATTTCATTGCCGGCCATACCCAGGACGAGATCGCGAAGATGCTCCAGGTCTCGCGCGCCTCGGCGCAGCGGCTGGTCTCGCTCTGCCTTGCCGAGCGCCTCATCACCTTCCGGCTCGAACATCCCATCGCCGCCTGCATGGAATTGGCGGCGCGCCTGAAGCAGCGGTTCGATCTCGTCCATTGCGAGGTGGTGCCGGAAGATCCCGCCGCGCCGCAGGCGACCGCCGGCATTGCCGAGCGCTGCGCCAACCTGCTCGACTCCACGCTGCGCTCGGAGACTCCCGTCATCGTCGCGCTCGGCACGGGGCGGGCGGTGCGCGCCGCGGTCGAGCGCGTCACGCCGATCGACCGGCCCAATCACCAGATCGTCTCGCTGGTCGGCAACATCTCCGCCGACGGTTCGGCAAGCTTCTACGACACCGTCGGCCGGCTCGCCGACCGCACCGGCGCGCGGCACTACCCGATGCCGCTGCCGTTCCTGATGTCGTCGGAGGACGAGCGCAACAAGATGGTGCGCATCGAGCCGATCGCGAAGGTGAAGGCGGTCGCGGCCAAGGCCGATTTACGCCTCGTCGGCATCGGCCAGATGGACCAGAAGGCGCAGGTCCACGTCGACGGCTTCGTCACCCGCGACGAATTGTTCGAGATGATGCGCCTGGGGGCGATCGGCGAGATCACCGGCTGGGCCTATGACGCCAAGGGCCGCATGCTCAAGGCCGGCACCAACAAGCGCCTCACAAGCATTCCCCCGGAAGTGCCGGCCAAGACCACGACCATCGGCGCCGCGGTCGGCGCCGCCAAGGTCCCGGCGATCGCGGCGGCGTTGAGCGGAGGCCTGATCAACGGCCTGATCACGGACGAGGCGACCGCAAGGGCGATTTTGGAGCGCTGAGGCGCCGGATTTCGCTGCTCGCGCCGCTGTCATCGTCCGCGCAGGCGGACGATCCAGTACGCCGCGGCTCCTCTTAGGGCAAACCAATGGACGGCACGGCGTACTGGATGCCCCGCATTCGCGGGGCATGACACTGCGTGCGAGGCGATCGCTCGGCTCATCTCCCGCACCGCAGCACTCATAAGTTGCCAAAACGCGCGCGCGCCTGCTTGACAATCCTCTGCCCGTGAGGTGAACATACGCCCAACGCGTGAGCATATGCTCAAAACGCGAGTTTGAGGGAGGTCACCGTGAAATACGTCCTCGGCGCCGTCTGCGGCGCGTCTGTGCTGCTGGCCGTCCCCGCGATGGCCGAAACCACCCTGACGATCGCCACCGTGAACAACGGCGACATGATCCGCATGCAGGGGTTGACCGGTGAATTCACCAAGCAGAACCCTGACATCACCGTCAAATGGGTGACGCTGGAAGAGAACGTGCTGCGCCAGCGCGTCACCACCGACATCGCCACCAAGGGGGGCCAGTTCGACGTGCTCACCATCGGCACCTACGAGGTGCCGATCTGGGCCAAGAAGGGCTGGCTGGTGCCGCTCGCCAATCTCGGCGCCGATTACGACGTCGCCGACCTCCTGCCCAAGATCAAGGATGCGGTCTCCGTCGACGGCAAGCTCTACGCCGCGCCCTTCTACGGCGAGAGCTCGATGGTGATGTACCGCACCGACCTGTTCGAGAAGGCCGGCCTGAAGATGCCGGAAAAGCCGACCTGGGATTTCGTGATCGACGCGGCTAAGAAGCTCACCGACAAGAACGGCGGCACCTACGGCATCTGCCTGCGCGGCAAGGCCGGCTGGGGCGAGAACATGGCGTTCCTCTCGGCGATGGCCAATTCCTACGGCGCGCGCTGGTTCGACGAGAAATGGGAGCCGCAGTTCAACACGCCGGAATGGAAGACGACGCTGACGACCTACGTCAATCTGATGAAGGAAGCCGGCCCTCCCGGCGCGAGCTCCAACGGCTTCAACGAGAACTTGGCGCTGTTCAACGCCGGCAAATGCGCAATGTGGATCGACGCGACGGTCGCGGCGTCCTTCGTCACCAATCCCAAGGAGTCCAGGGTCGCCGACAAGGTCGGCTTCGCGCTGGCGCCCAACACCGGGCTCGGCAAGAACGCCAACTGGCTGTGGGCGTGGAGTCTCGCGATCCCTGCCGGCTCGAAGAAGTCGGACGTCGCCGAGAAGTTCATCGCCTGGGCGACCAGCAAAGACTACACCAAGATCGTGGCGGCGAAGGAGGGCTGGGCCAATGTGCCGCCAGGCACGCGCACCTCGCTCTACCAGAACCCTGAATATCTGAAGGTCGCGCCGTTCGCGAAGCTAACGCTGGCCTCGATCGACGCCGCCGATCCGAACAAGCCGACGGTGAAGCCGGTGCCTTACGTCGGCGTGCAGTACGCCGCGATCCCCGAATTCCAGGGCATCGGCACGCAGGTCGGCCAGCAGTTCTCGGCCGCGCTTGCGGGATCGATGACGGTCGATGCCGCGCTCACCGCGGCGCAATCCGTGACCGAGCGCGAGATGAAGCGCGCCGGCTACATCAAGTGAACCCGAGCTCTCCCTCCTGAGCTCAAACTGGCGGCCATCCACCAGCCCAGCCCCGGCGGATGGCCGCCTTCTTCCCCAAGAGGAGAAGTCAGGGATGGCAACCCGGCAGACGCAGTTTCTGGCGCGCGCGCTCCTGACCCCGGCCGTCGGGCTCCTGTTCATCTGGATGATCGTCCCGCTCGCGCTGACGCTCTATTTCTCGACGCTGCATTACAGCCTGCTCGATCCCGGCTCCGAGGTGTTCGTCGGGCTTGAGAATTTCCGTTACTTCCTCACCGATCCTGCCTTCCTGGCTTCGCTCCAGAACACCCTGGTGCTGGTCGGCTCGGTGCTGGCGCTGACCATCCTGCTCGGCATTCCGCTGGCGCTGTTGATGGACCAGCCGGTGATCGGCCGCAACATCGTGCGGCTGATGGTGATCGCGCCGTTCTTCGTGATGCCGACGGTGAGCGCGCTGGTCTGGAAGAACCTGTTGATGCATCCGGTCTCCGGCTTGTTCGCCTGGCTCGCCAAGCTTGTCGGGCTGACGCCGATCGACTGGTTCACCGACGCGCCGCTGCTCGCGGTGATCCTGATCGTGGCCTGGCAATGGCTGCCGTTCGCGACGCTGATTTTGCTGACCGCTTTGCAATCGCTCGATGAGGAGCAGAAGGAAGCCGCCGAGATGGACGGTGCCAGTGCGCTCTCGTCTTTTATCTACATCACACTGCCGCACATGGCGCGTCCCATCACGGTGGTGATCCTGATCGAGACCATCTTCCTGCTCACGGTGTTTGCCGAGATCTTCGTCACCACGGGCGGCGGGCCGGGCCTTCAGACCACCAACATCGCCTTCCTGATCTATTCGCAAGCGCTGATCCAGTTCGACGTCGGCAGCGCGTCGGCCGGCGGGCTGGTCGCCGTCGTGATCGCCAACATCGTCGCCTTCTTCCTTGTCCGCATCGTCGGCCGCAACCTGGAGGCTTGAACAATGGCGCGGAAGGAAACGACGCAGCGGGTGGTGATATCGACGATCGGGGCGTGGTTCTTCGGCTTCCTGATCTTCTTCCCGATCCTCTGGATGGTGCTGGCAAGCTTCAAGACAGAGCTCGAGGCCTTCGCCATTCCGCCGTCCTTCCTGTTCTTCCACTGGACCACCGAGAACTACGTCACCGTGCAGGAGCGCAGCGACTATCTGCACCATGCGATGAACTCGATCATCATCGCCGGCGGTTCGACGCTGATCGCGCTCCTGATCGCGATCCCGGCGGCGTGGTCGATGGCGTTCTCGCCGACCAAGCGCACCAAGGACATCCTGCTCTGGATGCTCTCGACCAAGATGATGCCGCCGGTCGGCGTGCTCGTGCCGATCTACCTGATCTACAAGTCCTTCGGCCTGCTCGATTCCCGCATCGGGCTCGTCTTCATCCTCTGCCTCGGCAACCTGCCGATCGTGATCTGGATGCTCTTCACCTATTTCAAGGAGATCCCGCGCGACATCCTCGAAGCCGCGCGCATGGACGGCGCCACCATCGGCCGCGAGCTTGTCTATGTCTTGACGCCGATGGCGATCCCGGGCCTGGCATCGACCATGCTGCTCAATCTGATCCTGGCCTGGAACGAGGCGTTCTGGACGCTCAATTTGGCGACGTCGGACGCTGCGCCGCTCACCACGTTCATTGCGTCCTATTCGAGCCCGGAAGGGCTGTTCTGGGCCAAGCTGTCGGCGGCCTCGACGCTGGCGATCGCGCCCATTCTCGTCCTCGGTTGGTTCAGCCAGAAGCAGCTCGTGCGCGGGCTCACCTTTGGCGCGGTAAAGTAAGAAGGGCTGCCGGATCATGGGTCAGATCACACTTCAGGACGTGCAAAAATCCTTCGGCCCCGTGCACATCATCAAGGGTGCCGATCTCGACATTGCGGACGGGTCGTTCGTGGTGTTCGTGGGGCCGTCGGGCTGCGGCAAGACCACGCTGCTGCGGCTGATCGCCGGGCTTGAGGACGTCAGCGGCGGCAAGATCCTGATCGACGGCAAGAACGTCGTCGACACGCCGCCGGCCAAGCGCGGGCTCTCGATGGTGTTCCAGTCTTACGCGCTCTATCCGCATATGAGCGTGCGCGGCAATATCGGCTTCGGGCTGAAGATGGCGGGCCTTTCCAAGGACGAGACCAACCGCAAGGTCGAGGCGGCGGCCGCGACGCTCAATCTCACGCCCTATCTCGATCGCAAGCCGCGCGAGCTTTCCGGCGGCCAGCGCCAGCGCGTCGCGATCGGCCGCGCCATCGTGCGCGAGCCCAAGGCGTTCCTGTTCGACGAGCCGCTCTCCAATCTCGACGCGGCGCTCCGCGTGCAGATGCGCATCGAGGTGACGCGGCTCCAGAAGCAGCTCGGCACCACCGCGATCTACGTCACCCATGACCAGGTCGAGGCCATGACCATGGCCGACAAGATCGTCGTGCTCAACGGCGGCAAGATCGAGCAATATGGCTCGCCGCTGCAGCTTTACGAGAAGCCCGCCAATCTGTTCGTCGCCGGCTTCATCGGCTCGCCCAAGATGAACTTCGTCACCGGCGAGCTCGCCAGGCAGCAGGGCGCGGCCACCATCGGCGTGCGGCCGGAGCATCTCAAGATCGAGCGCGACGGGACCGGCGGCTGGCAGGGGACGATCGCGGTCGCCGAGCATCTCGGCAGCGACACGTTCCTTTATGTCGATGCGGGCCAGCTTGGCATGCTGACCGCGCGCTACATCGGCGAATTGAGCCTGCATGCCGGCGATCACGTGTCGCTGGTGCCGGAGCCCGCGCGCATTCACCGCTTCGACGAGAGCGGCAACGCTCTTCGCGGCTGACAAGAAACGGAAAAACCAACATGTACCTGGAAAAATTCAAGCTGAACGGCAAGACCGCGTTCATCACCGGCGGCGGGCAGGGCATTGGGCTCGCCTGCGCCGAGGCGCTGGCCGAGGCCGGCGCCAGGGTCGTGATCGGCGATCGCGACAGCAAGGTCGCCGACAGCGCCAAGGCCGGCCTGAAGACCAAAGGGTTCGACGTGGAGAGCGCGGTCATGGACGTGACCGACACCAAGCGCGTCGCCGAGGTGGCCAATGACCTCGTCGCCCGCCACGGCAGGGTCGACATCCTCGTCAACAATGCCGGCATCGCCCGCAGCGAGACGCCGGCGGAGACGGTGACCGACGAGCACTGGCTCAACGTCATCGACGTCAACCTCAACGGCACCTTCTGGTGCTGCCGCGAGTTCGGCAAGCACATGCTGAAGGCGCAAAGCGGCGCCATCGTCAATGTCGGCTCGATGTCCGGCTTCATCGTCAACAAGCCGCAGGAGCAGTGCTTCTACAATGCATCCAAGGCCGGCGTGCACCATCTGACCAAATCGCTCGCCGCGGAATGGGGCGCGCGCGGCATCCGCGTCAACGCGGTGGCGCCGACCTATATCGAGACGCCGCTCAACGCCTTCGTGAAGAGCAATGCGAAAATGTACGACGCCTGGATCGGCGGAACCCCGATGGCGCGGATGGGGCAGGTCGAGGAGATTGCCTCCGTCGTGCTGTTCCTCGCCTCGGAAGCCGCGAGCCTGATGACCGGAAGCATCGTGCTGGTGGATGGCGGCTACACTTGCTGGTAGGCTTGCGTCAAAACTGACGAGAGCGACCGGGAGCGACAATGCCGCGAGCGTATATCGGCGTCGACGTGGGGACCACCAGCACGCGGGCAGGGGTGTTTGACGAGGCCGGCACGCTGCTGGCGACGGCCCGGCACCCGATCAAGGTCTGGCACGAGGCCGGCGATATCGTCGAGCAGTCGTCCCAGGACATCTGGGAGGCCTGCGTGAAATCCGTGCGGGCGGCGATGGCGGAAGCTGCCATCGCGCCCGACAGCGTCGGCGGCATCGGCTTTGACGCCACCTGTTCCCTCGTGGTGCTCGACCTCCAGGGCGAGCCGCTCACCGTCAGCGACTCGGGCGAGGCGCAGCGCAACGTCATCGTCTGGATGGACCATCGCGCCACGGCCGAGGCGCGGCTGATCAACGAGACCGAGGATGCGGTGCTGCGCTATGTCGGCGGCTCGATCTCGCCCGAGATGGAGATGCCGAAACTGTTGTGGCTGAAGCGGCATCTGCGCGCGAGCTTCGACGCCGCAGGCCATTTCTTCGATCTGGCAGACTACCTGACCTGGCGCGCAACCAGCGCGCTGCAACGCTCGACCTGCACCGTCACCTGCAAATGGAATTATCTCGCCCATGACGGCGGCGGCTGGAGCGCGCCTTTCTTCAAGCGCATCGGGCTGTCCGACTTCGTCAGCGAGAAATACGCCCGCATCGGCACCGAGATCGTCGCACCGGGCACGCGGCTCGGCGCAGGTCTCACCGGCCCGGCCGCGGCCGAGCTCGGCCTGTCGCCGGGCACGCCGGTCGGTGCCTCGCTGATCGACGCCCATGCCGGCGGCATCGGCGCGATCGGCGGCCGCGATGGGTCTGGCGGGACGAGCGATGTCAGCGACCGCCTCGCCTACATCATGGGAACGTCGGCCTGCATCATGGCGACGACCAAGGAGCCCTGCTTCGTGCCGGGCGTGTGGGGTCCCTATTATTCCGGCATGGTGCCGGACTTCTGGCTCAACGAGGGTGGGCAGTCGGCCGCAGGCGCGGCGATCGACCATCTCCTCAAATCGCATCCTGGCTTTGCCGAGGCGAGCGCGGCTGCGCGGAGCGATGGCCTCGACCTCATCGAGTTCCTCGAGCGTCGCATCATCGCACGCGCCGGCGATGCCAGCCGCGCCGCGCTGCTCGCCCGCGACGTCCACGTGCTCCCCGAATTCATCGGCAATCGGTCGCCCTATGCCGATCCTGACACCCGCGCGGTGATCGCCGGCCTTGATCTCGACACCGACATCGCTTCGATGGAGCGGCTGTTCGTCGCCGGTCTCTGTGGGCTCGCCTATGGGCTTGCCGAGGTGATCGAGGCCTTTGCCGCGCATGGCGTCCGTTCCAGCATCATGATCATGGGCGGCGGCGCCAGCCGCAGCCCGCTGGTGCGTCAGATCATGGCCGACACCACGGGCCTCACCGTCGCGCTGCCGCAAACCAGGGAGCCGGTGCTGCTGGGCGCCGCAATGCTAGGTGCGGTGGCCGGCGGCGCCTATGCCTCGATCGGCGAGACCATGGCCAGGATGTCGGCGCTGGGACGCAAGAGCGAGCCGACCGCGCCCGACATGGCCGCGTTTCATTCCCGTAAGCGCGACGTATACAAGCTGCTGCGCGAGCTCGATCGCGGCAGCCGTGCCGCGATGCGCGATATCGCCGGAGGTTGAAACGAATGCTGATATCCTGCGGCGATGCGCTGATCGATTTCGTGCCGACGCGAAACGCGGAAGGCCGCGAAGCGGTGATGCCCGCGGTTGGTGGCTCCTGCCTCAACGTCGCGATCGGCATGGCGCGGCTGGGCGCACCGACCGGTTTTGTCGGCGGCATCTCGACCGACCTGTTTGGCCGCATGATCGCCGACCACGCAAGCGCCTCGCATGTCGAGCTCGGCCTTGCCACCCGCAGCGATCACCAGACCACGCTCGCTTTCGTGCGCATCGTCGCGGGCGAGTCGCATTACGCCTTCTACGATGCCGAAACGGCGACGCGGAACTGGACCTACCGGCGCGGGTCGATTCCTTTCGCGGATGTCGAAGCCCTCCATGTCGGCTCGACCACGCTGGTCAACGATCAAGGCGCGGCCGAAACCAAAGCCCTGATCGCGGACGCGCGCGCGTCCTCGACGATCTCCTTCGATCCGAACTGCCGCCCCAACCTCGTCAAGGACAAGCCGGCCTATCTCGCGCGCATGGCCGAGTTCGCAAGGAGCGCCGACCTCATCAAGATGTCGGACGTCGATTTCGCCTATCTCTATGGCGACGAGCCGTATCAGCAGCGCGCGAGCATGCTGCTCGGGCAGGGCACAAGCCTCGTCGTTATCACCCTCGGCAACAATGGCGCCATCGCCTGGCACGCGGGGGCAGGGCAGATCGAGGTCACCGCGCCCAAGGTCGAGGTCGCCGACACCATCGGCGCCGGCGACAGCTTTCAGGCGGCACTGCTGTTCGCCCTGCACAAGCAGGGGCGCCTGGCGCGGCAGCAGCTCAAGGCGATCAGTGCCGACGAGCTCCGCCGCGCGCTGTCCTTTGCCGCCAATTGCGCCGGTCTCACCTGCACCCGCCCGGGCGCCGATCCGCCCTGGAGCCATGAGATCGCCTGGCCCTTGTAGCCCGTCACAGCGGCGCGACGACCCTTTCGGCGCATTTGAGGAAGGTGCGGATCAACGGGCTGTGCGAGTCCCGCCGCCAGCACACCGCGATGTCGATGGAGTCGGTCGCATCGCGCAGCGGCCGGAATACGATGCCGTGCGGGGCGCCGAGCTTGGCGCAGGCCGGCAGGATGGCGAGACCTTCGCCGGCGAGAACCAGGCTCATCGCCGAATGCACCGTCTCCACCCGGCTCGCGATCGGCATCACGATTTGATGCCGCCGCAGCAGGGCCGCGACCATGGAAGAGGCGGGGTCCTGGTCCGGCCGCGGCAGCGCGATCAGCGGGCGGCCCTGCAATTTCGCCATCGGCACCGCACTGAGACGGGCGAGCGGCGAGCGGATCGGCATCGCCAGCATGAACGGTTGTGCGCCGACCCGCGCCACCTGGATTTCAGGGTGATGGATCGCCGGCATGCACAGCGCGACCGTGACGCTGCGGTCGAGCAGCCGTGCCTCGCGCGTCGAGGCGCTGAGCTCGGCGAAGTCGAGGTCTACGCCGGGAATCGACCGCCGCAGCTCCGGGATCAGGCGCGGCAGCACCGCATTGGCCAGCACGAACATGTAGCCGACCGACAGCCGGCCGCGCCGCCCGGATGCAACCGCACGCGCAGCTTCGGCGCCGTCGGCCGCAAGCGCCAGCGCCTCGCCGGCGCGCGCCAGCAGCGCCTGGCCCGCCTCGGTCAGGTCCATGCCGCGCGTGCCGCGGCGGAACAGCGGCGCGCCGATCTCGGCTTCCAGCTTGCGGATCTGGACCGAGAGCGGCGGCTGCGCCATGCGCAGCCGTTCGGCGGCCTTGCCGACGCTGCGCGCCTCGGCGACGGCGACGAAATAGCGGAGCCGGCGAAGATCCATTGGCATACCGAAAACGTATGGGTTGACGACCAAAATCGTATTGGACGGCGAGTTAACAAAACTGTCATTCTCGCTGTCAATGGCTGGCCAACGGGGGCCGGCTTCGGAGCGTGATGTGACGATGAACGGCGATCCCTGCCTGCTGTCCGCAACCGAGCTGCGCGGCCTCATCGCCGACAAGCGGATCTCGCCCGTCGAGATCACGCGGGCCGTGCTCGCGCGCGCCGAGGCGCTCCAGCCCCAGTTGAACTGCTTCATCACGATCTGCGGCGACGAGGCGATGGTGGCAGCGCGCGCCGCCGAGCGCAAGATGATGGCCGGCGAGCCGCTCGGCCTGCTGCATGGCATCCCCGTGACCGTCAAGGACATCGTCAACACCAAGGGGGTGAAGACCACCTTCGGCGCCGTTCCCTACAAGGACAACGTGCCGGCCGAGGACGCGGTGGCCGTGGCGCGGCTGCGCGCCGAGGGCGCGATCCTGATCGGCAAGACCACGACGCCCGAATTTGGCAGCAAATGCCTGACGGATTCGCCGCTGTTCGGCCGCACCCGAAATGCGTGGGATGCCTGCCGGTCCTCGGGCGGCTCCAGCGGCGGCGCGGCGGTTGCCGTTGCCAGCGGCATCGCGCCGCTCGCGATCGCGACCGACGGCGGCGGCTCGACGCGAATTCCGGCTGCCTGCAACGGCGTGGTGGGCTTAAAGCAGAGCAACGGCGTCATCCCGCACAGCCAGGCGCTGGATGTGTTCGGCAACCAGACCTACGTCACGCCGACCACGCGCACCGTCGCCGACACCGCGCTGATGATGCAGGCGATGGCGGGCGAGGATGCCTGCGATCCCTGGTCGATCGGCGTTCCCGTGCCCGATTTCGTCGGCACCGCCGCCCCGCGCGGCGATCTGCGCGGGCAGAGGATCCTGTACTGCCTGACGCCGCCGGGCCGTCCGGTGTCGGCCGAGGTCGCCGCCAGCTTCAGGGCGAGCCTCGACCGGCTGGCCGGGCTCGGCGCCGAGCTCGAGGAATTCTCCGGCGAAGGTTTCGACATCGAGCCGATCTGGCGCGCCATCAACCACACCGTCTGGCGCACGCGCTTTGCTAAGCTCGCGGCCGAGCACAAGGACGAGCTGAGCGAGGCCTTCCTCAAGCAGCTCGCGCTCGCCACCGAGGTCAGCGGCGTCGACTACCAGGAGGCGATGTTCGCGCGCACCGCGCTGTTCCGCCGCGTGCAATCGCTGCTTGCGCGCGGGCACTTCCTGGCGATGCCGACCCTCACGCGCACCGCGCTGCCGATCAAGCAGGATCTGTTCGGCACCATCGAGATCGACGGCGTGCATTTCGACAGCGTCCGGCCGCACTGGTTCCCCTGGACCATGCTGTTCAACATGACCGGGCATCCCGCCGTCAGCCTTCCCTCGGGCTTCGGCCGCGACGGCTTGCCGATCGGGCTTCAGCTCGTCGGCCGCTTCCGGCTCGATGCGGAATTGCTGCGCGTGAGCGCGCTGTTCGAGGCCTCCGCCGACCTCCTGTCCCGCTGGCCGGAATGACGACATGCGCATGCAGCAAGCCACTTGCGCGCAAAGGACTTGCGTCCGCCGTCCGGACATGTTGATCGTGCCGCGGATGAGCCCCGAAACCGAGCGCGCATGAGCGTATTTGTCCCAATGCGGCATGGCGCCCGCAACCCCCTTGGTGTCGTCCTGGCGAAAGCCAGGACCCATACCGCGGAATTTATCGGTGACGGGCGGTGTCAGTACCGAACGACCAGTCTTCGCCAAACCGCTCCCTGGGGTTATGGGTCCTGGCCTTCGCCAGGACGACGTCGGAGCTCGTGAGCGCATGAGCGTATTTGTCCTCCGACGTGTCTTGACCTTGCTGGCGACGCTGGTCGGCGCATCCCTGATCATTTTCCTGGTGCTGGATGCGCTTCCCGGCAATGCCGCGCAGATGCTGATGGGGGCCGACGCGTCGCCGGACGCGGTCCGCGCGCTCACCGTCAAGCTCGGGCTCGACCAGCCGCTGGCGGTTCGCTATCTGCAATGGGTCAAGGGCCTGCTCGTCGGCGATCTCGGCAACAGCTATGTCTACGGCACGCCGGTCGCCAGCCTGATCGCGGAGCGGCTGGTGCTGACCATTCCGCTCGCGATCATGGCCATGTCGATCACGGTGACGCTGGCGCTCTCGGCCGGCATCTACACCGCGGCCAACCACAACAAGCTCGGCGATGTCGGCGTGATGTCGCTGACGCAGGTCGGCATCGCGCTGCCGAATTTCTGGTTCGCGATCCTGCTGGTGCTGTTGTTCTCGGTGCGGCTGCAATGGCTCTCGGCGGGCGGCTTCGCCGGCTGGGAGGATGGCATCTGGCTGGGGGTCAAGTCGCTGCTGCTGCCGGCAATCTCGCTCGCGGTGGTGCAGGCCGCGATCCTCGCCCGCGTCACGCGCTCGGCCGTGCTCGAAGTGCTGCGCGAGGATTTCGTCCGCACCGCGCGTGCAAAGGGGCTCGGCAAGCGCGAGGTGCTGTGGCGCCACGTGCTGCGCAACGCCATGATCCCCGTGATGACGGTGATGGGCCTGCAATTCGCCAATCTGCTCGCCGGCACCATCGTGATCGAGAACGTGTTCTACCTGCCGGGCCTCGGCCGCCTGATTTTCCAGTCGATCGCCAACCGCGACCTGATCGTGGTGCGCAATTGCGTGATGCTGCTCGCGACCATGGTCGTCATCGTCAATTTCGTGGTCGACGTGCTCTATGCCTTCATCGATCCCCGCATCAAGGTGCACGACCTGTGAGCGCGCCCCTGACCACCTCGATGGATGCGCCGGTCGCCACGCGCCCGCTGCCCGCGCGCACGTTCTGGCGCCGCGCGCTGCGCCATCGCAGCTTCGTCCTCGGCGGCGCGCTGAGTCTGCTGGTGCTCGTCTCGGCGCTGCTGTCGCTGGTCTGGACGCCCTGGTCGCCCTACGAGATCGACATCGCCGCGAAGCTCCGGCCGCCATCGGCGGCGCACTGGCTCGGCACCGATTCCTTTGGCCGTGACATCGTCTCGCTGCTGCTCGCCGGCGCCCGCTCCACCATCATGGTCGGCATCATCGCGGTCAGCATCGGTCTCACCTTCGGCGTTTGTCTGGGCCTGATCGCCTCGGCGCGGCGCGGCTGGACCGAAGAGATCATCATGCGCTTCTCCGACTTCACCTTCGCCTTTCCGGCCGTGCTCTCCGCGATCATGCTCGCCGCGGTCGTCGGGCCGGGCATGGTGACCTCGATCATCGCGATCGGCATTTTCCAGATCCCGACGCTGACCCGGCTGACGCGCGGCTCGGCCAACGCGATCTGGGCGCGCGAATTCGTGCTGGCCGCGCGCGCCTCGGGGAAGGGCAGGTTTCGCATCACCATCGAGCACGTGCTGCCCAACATCCTGTCGATCCTGATCGTGCAGGCGACGATCCAGTTCGCGCTCGCCATTCTCGCGGAGGCCGCACTGTCCTATCTCGGCCTCGGCACGCAGCCGCCGCAGCCGTCCTGGGGGCGGATGCTGAACGATGCGCAGACCTTGCTGTTCCAGTCGCCGATGCTCGCGGTCTATCCCGGTGCCGCGATCGCGGTCGCCGTGCTCGGCCTCAATTTGCTCGGCGACGGCTTGCGCGATCTGCTCGATCCACGACTGGCGCGGGAGCGATGACGATGGCTGAGCGCTCCACCATGCCGCTGATCGAGGTTACCAATCTCGGCGTTCGCCTCAACACCAGCCGCGGCCCGGCGCAGGCCGTGCGCGGCGTCAGCTTCGCCCTGAAGCGCGGTGAGACGCTCGGGCTCGTCGGTGAATCCGGCTGCGGCAAGTCGGTCACCGCGATGTCCCTGATGGGCCTGTTGCCGGACAGCGCCGTGGTCTCCGGCAGCATCAAGCTCGATGGCAATGAGCTCGCCGGGCTTGCGGATGCGGATTACTGCCGCCTGCGCGGCAATCGCATCAGCATGATCTTCCAGGAGCCGATGACCGCGCTCAACCCGATGCACACGATCGGCCACCAGGTCGCCGAGCCGCTGCGGCGTCACAAGAACTTCTCGGCGTCGCAGGCGCGGAAAGAGACGATTGCCTTGCTCGATCGCGTCGGGCTGCCCGATCCGGCGCGTCGCGTCGATGCCTATCCGCACCAGTTCTCCGGCGGCCAGCGCCAGCGCATCACCATCGCGATGGCGCTCGCCTGCGAGCCCGACCTGTTGATCGCGGACGAGCCGACCACCGCGCTCGACGTCACCATCCAGGGCCAGATCCTCGACCTCATCGCCGATCTCGTCGAGGAGCGCGGCATGTCGATGATCCTGATCTCGCACGATCTCGGCGTCATCGCCGAGAACGTGCAGCGCATGATGGTGATGTATGGCGGCACCGTCGTCGAGAGCGGGCCGACCGACGAGGTGTTCCGCCGCATGGGCCATCCCTACACGCAGGGCCTGTTCCGCGCCCGTCCGAAGCTCGGCGCACGCAAGGGGACGCGGCTGAAGACGATCTCGGGCACAGTGCCGGAACTCGCCGATCTTCCGGCCGGCTGCACCTTCTCCGAACGATGTCCGCTCGTGATCGATCGCTGCCGCGCGGCGCTGCCGCCGATGGTCGAAGTCGGCCCCGGTCATGTCGTGCGCTGCGTGCGCACCGATGTCTCGATGGCCGAGAATGTCGGAGCGCTGTCCGCATGAGCACCGCGCCTCTTCTCGACGTCAGGGATCTCGAGCAGCGCTACACGCTGCCGCGCGAGAGCCTGTTCCGTCCGCCCGGGCAGGTGCGCGCGCTCAACGGCGTCAGCGTGCAGGTCGCCGCCGGCAAGAGCCTTGGCATCGTCGGCGAGTCCGGCTCTGGCAAGTCCACTTTTGCGCGCGTCGTGATGGCGCTGGAGCGGCCGACATCGGGGCAGGTCGCGCTGCTCGGCCGCGATCTCAACCGCCTCCCGGCCGATGAGCTGCGCCGCGCCCGCCGCGATTTCCAGATGGTGTTCCAGGACCCTTACGGCTCGCTCGATCCGCGCCAGACCATCGCGCGCATCGTCGCCGAACCCTTGACCGTGCTGGACGGCGCTGATCGCACCACGTTCCGGGAACGCGTCGCCGCGGTGCTGCGCCAGGTCGGCTTGCGCGATGCCGACATGGACAAATATCCGCACGAATTCTCCGGCGGCCAGCGCCAGCGCATCGCGATCGCCCGCGCGCTGATCACCCAGCCGAAGCTGATCGTCGCCGACGAGCCGGTCTCCGCGCTCGACGTCTCCGTGCAGGCCCAGGTGCTGAACCTGATGCAGGATCTCCAGGACCAGTTCGGCCTGAGCTATGTCCTGATCAGCCATGACCTCGCCGTCGTCGACTATCTCTGCGACGAGGTCGCGGTGATGTATCTCGGCCGGATCGTCGAGCAGGGGCGGCCGGAGGATCTGTTCGAGCGCTGCGCCCATCCCTATACGCGGGCGCTGCTGGACGCGGTGCCGCGGGCACGGGCCGGCGGCGGCCGGCGCCGG
>NZ_LBJZ01000159.1:0-49431 GCF_028128935.1 Bradyrhizobium sp. CCBAU 11361 | reverse complement strand
CCGCCAGCCGTAGATCCAGTCCTGCCGCGCCAGCATGCGTTCCGGGCCGAGCGCCCGGATCGCAAGATCGCGCCCGATCGCGAGCGGTCCGCTGAAATGATAGATGCGGCCCTGCTGCCGCGCGGTCCGCTGCACCCGCCGCACGCGCGCCTGGCGTGCGCGGCCATATTGCTTCAGCGCTGCGATGATGCCGTCCGTGCTCTCGGCCGTCTCGGGGCTCAGATGGCGTGCCAGCACGGCGGCATCCTCGATCGCCATGCCGGCGCCTTGCGCGGCGAACGGCAGCATCGCATGCACGGCATCGCCGAGCAGCGCGACCGGGCCTTTGCTCCAGGGGCAGCCGTCGGGCACGCCGAACAGCGCCCATTTGCGCCAGCTATCGACTGCGGCGAGCATCATCCGCGCCTGCGACGGCCAGCGCGGCGCGGCGAAAGCCTCCATCACTTCGAGCGGATCGCCGGGCGTGCTCCAGCCCGGCCTGTTCCAGGTGCCAGGCAGTACCGCGACCACGTTGATCTGGCGTCCGCCCGCGATCGGATAGGCGACGAGGTGGGCGTTCGGGCCCATCCAGAGCTGGACCCGGCGCGCGGTGTAATCCTTCGGCAGCTGCGTGGCATCGAGTGTACCGCGCCAGGCGATCAGCCCGGAGAAGCGCGGCTGGATCTCGGGAAACAGATGCTGGCGTACCGTCGACCAGATGCCGTCGGCGCCGATCAGCGCGCTGGCGAGATCGCTGCGGCGGATCGTGCCGCTGCGATGGACGACGGTCAGGCCCTTGGCGTGAGGCGCGACGTCTTCGAAGGTCGCACCCAGCTTCAGGTCGATGTCGGGATGGTCGGAGACTGCGCCGGCCAGCGCGGATTGCAGGTCGGCACGGTGCACCACCCAATAGGGGGCGCCGGCGCGCATGGATGCCGCTTCACCCAGTGGCATGCGCAGGAGTTCGCCGCCGACCCGCGCACTCATGATCGAGACCGCCTCCGGGACGACGGCGCGCAGCTTGAGCCGTTCGGTCAGGCCGAGCTCGACCAGCACGCGGCTCGCATTGGGAGAGAGTTGCAGGCCCGCACCGACTTCCTCGAGGCGCTCGGCCTTTTCCAGCACGACGATGCGGAAGCCGCGGGACGCCAGCGCAAGCGCGGCCGTCAGGCCACCGATTCCGGCACCGGCGATGACAATCGTTCGGGAGAGCGCCACCCCTGACCGGTGGAAGCGGTCAGGCCACCTTGTCCTTCAGGACACATTCCGGCGGTCGGGCTTCGCCGGCCTTCAGGTCGGTCGCGAAGCGGTACAGCGTCGAGCAGTAGGGGCAGATGATCTCGTTGTCGTTGCCGAGGTCGAGGAAGACGTGCGGATGATCGAACGGAGGGTTGGCGCCCACGCACATGAACTCTTGCGAGCCGATCTCGATGACGGGAACACCGGCATCGTTATGGAAGTGCGGGACGACATGGTCGGACATCGTAGTTCATCCTGGAGTGGCAATGGCGGCAGACACAATCAAAAACTGACGCGGCATCTTTGAGGCGCCGCGGACCATACTGGCGGGTGCAGATGATTGCTAGTCCAGCGGAACCGAAAGCTCCGCAATTGCCCCATGCTCATTTGCTCATGCAAATTCGACACAATCTTGCGGCCTGAGAGAAGCCCTTCTTTCGTCGGGGACGTTGTGTCGCAATTTTGGCATACTATGTCTGTGGACGCGTGCAATTGCGGCAAAAGACCAACCATCAGGCGCAAACGATCTAGGCAAACGATCAGGGAAGTCCGGGCTCTTGGCATGAAGTGGCTGCGAATCAGCACAGCGTTGACCGGCATCGCCGCATGCAGCTTCATGCTCGCACAGGTCGCGCCGCACGCCCGCGAGGCCGGCGCGATTTTCGCCGCCCAGGACGATCCGGCCGCTTTGTCCGAGCTGAAGCTCGACGCCGTTCTGCGGCAGAACGACCGCCTGATTCAGGACAATATCGAGGCTGCGCTCGCCGCTGATGATGCCGATCTCGCCGACAGTTTTGTTGCGCTGGCGCGTGACCGCAACATCGCGCTGCCCGACGACCTCCTGAGCCGCGTAAGCGATGCGGTCAAGGCCGAAAACTCCACCTCGCATTTCGCCAAGCGCTTCGCCACCGGGCTCGTCACCGGCAGCGCCGACGATGTAGCGAGCCTGTCCGGAACGGTGGCCGGCGATCTCTTCGTGATCGGCGACGTCAGGGACGTCGTGCGCGAGGGCAAGCATCTCGCCATGGGCGAGGACACCGATCGCCTGGTGCTGGGCCTTGCAGCCGCGGGCCTCGTGGTGACGGCGGCAACCTATGTGTCCGTCGGCGGCGCCGCGCCCGTGCGCGCCGGCCTGACGCTGGTGAAGGATGCGCGGAAAGTCGGGCGGCTCGGCGAGGGCCTCGCGGCCTGGGCCGGCCGGTCCGCGCGCGAGGTCGTCGACACGCCGATGCTCCAGAACGCGGTGGCGTCCGGCTCGGTGCTGCGGCCGGGTCAGACCGTGAGCGCGATCAAGGCCGCGTTCCGGGCCGAGAAGGCCGGTGCGCTGGTCCGGCTCGGCAAGGACGTCACGCGCGTTGCCGAGAAGACCGGCACGCGCGGCGCCATGGACAGCTTGCGCATCGCCGAAGGCCCCAAGGACGTCGCGCGCGCGGCGCGGCTTGCGGAAGCGCAGGGCAGCAAGACCCGCGCGATCATGAAACTCCTCGGCCGCGGCGCGCTGCTGCTCGTCGGCGGCGCGTTCGACCTTGCGCTCTGGCTGCTCGGTGCGGCGCTGACGCTGTTCGGCCTGTTGTCCTCGATCAAGGCCACCACCGAGCGCCTGACGCAAGCCTGGTGCGATCGCAGACGGGCGCGGCGGCTTCGCCGGGCGCAGGTCGCCGCCGAAGCCGCTCTGGCAAGCGCGGCCGGTACGGCCTAAAATCAACCCTTCCCCTCAAGACCGCGGAATATCTGATGCCGAGCTTTCACAACGGCGCCGTTGAAATTGCCTATCTCGACGAAGGCGAGGGCGATCCGATCATCCTGGTGCACGGCTTTGCCTCCAGCAAGAACGTGAACTGGGTCTATCCGACCTGGGTCTCGGAGCTGCGCAAGAACGGCCGCCGTGTCATCGCGCTCGACAATCGCGGCCATGGCGAAAGCGCAAAGCTCTACGAGCCCGCGCAGTACTCGATCCCGACCATGGCCGGCGACGTGCTCGCGCTGATGGACCATCTCGCCATCCCGCAGGCCGACATCATGGGCTATTCGATGGGCGGGCGGATGACGGCGTGGCTCTCCCTCAACGAGCCGCAGCGGCTGCGCTCGGCGATCCTCGGCGGCATCGGCATCGGCGGCCTGATCGAGGGCACTGGACCCGGCGAGAACGTCGCCAAGGCGCTGGAAGCGCCCGCGCTGGACGACGTCTCCGATCCCGTCGGGCGCACGTTTCGCGCCTTCGCCGATCAGACCCGCTCTGACCGGCGGGCGCTCGCCGCCTGCCTGCGCGGCACGCGCGACCTCATGACCAGGGGCGAAGCTGCTCGCATCGACGTGCCCGTGCTGATCGCGGTCGGCTCTACCGACGACGTCGCGGGCTCGGCCAGCGCGCTCGGTGCCATCATTCCGGGCTCGGAAGTGCTCGACATCCCGGGCCGCGATCACATGCGCGCGGTCGGCGACAAGGTCTACAAGACCGGCGTGCTCGATTTTCTCTCACGCCGCGGCTGAGCCTTCCTCGTCGCCGAACGCGCGCGCCAGCGCCATCAGCACCACGAAGGTCGCAACCCACGCCATGCGCGCGCCGTAGCGGTCGTGCGGACCGGAGATGACGGCGCAGATGAAGGCGTTGCCGAGCAGCGCGAGCGTCACGGTCGCCGCCAGCAACGTCAGATCGTCGAGCCGGCGGCGCGCCAGCGCATGCGCGAGCAACCCGACCAGCGCCAGCATCGAGGCCAGCGCGACGGGAACATGCAGCCGGTTGATGTATTTGAAATCGACGTCCCAATTCTGCTGACGCGCCGCGCGCATCGGCGCGATCTGTGCGGGGATGTAGCGCTCGATGATGCCGTAGGTGTGCGGGATCCAGCCATTGGTGCCTTCGCCGGTCGCCACGTGCAGCAATTGCTGGCCGACCGCCCGCAGTGCCGCGCCGGCCTGCCAGGCCGGATAGTCGGCGAGCGAGTGCACGACGATATAGCTCATCTCGTCGTTCATCCCCTCAAACCGGCCGAGCGTGTTGAACATGCTGTTGCCCCACAGGAACTCGTCGGCGGTCGCCGGCAATTCGTTGCGGTAGGGACAGAGCTTGAAGCGCTCGCGCGGGCAGTGGTCATTGAGATAGCGCGCGACGATGCCGTCCTGCATCATGCGGCCGAAGGCGACGCCGTAGCCGCCGGGCGTCCAGGCCCATTTGCCCGACAGCGCATGGTTCGCCGAGACCAGCATCAGGCCGCCCGCGACGATGGTCATGCTCGCCTGCGCCAGTCCTGCGAGCGGAAGCCTGCGGCCCACGAACGGCCGCGCCATCCAGCCGGCGACGCAGAGGCCGAGCAGCACGCCGAGCGTGGCGCTGTGGGTTGCGGCGGCAAAGGCGGTGAAGACGAACAGCGCGGCCTTTTCGAGCGGCGAGGTGCGCTGCGCTCCGACGACCAGGAGGAACAGCGACAGCACCGACAATCCCGCGAAGATGTCCGTGAGCAGCATGCTGGCGAGCCAGGGCAGCGCGGTCGACAGGATCAGGAGCAGGCTGATCGCGACGAAGCGGAACGTCTGCATCAGGCCGAGGACGCGCAAGCTGAGCTGCAACAGCCACAGTGTCGCCAGCGACTGGATCGCGAGGTTGATCCAGAAGTCGAAGCTTTCGCCGTAGTGGAGGTAGAGGCCGAACACGGTGGAGCGGCTGGGGACGAGATAGCCCTCGTACCAGCGCGCCAGATAGCCGCCGGTATCCCATTGCAACAGCGGATAGCCGTTCCAGAACGCCGGCGCGATGATCAGGAGGGGCAGGGCCAGGGCCGCGAGCCGCAGCCAGAACGAGCCCGCGGCGCGCGCGCGCAAATGATCGGTGGTGGTGGTCAAATCCGCTCCGTCGTCGCCCGGACCATGCCCGCAATAAGGGTTGGGAGAGAATTCACCAATAGTTTGACGCTGCCCGGCTTGAATTTGGCGAAACCCTGACCACTTTTAACCGACCTTGCCGCCTGGGGGCGTCAGAAAATATCGTTGTGTTTCAACGCGTTGGCAGGCGCTCGCGGGCAAGGTGCTGTTCACTCTCAGGCAAGCCCGTCAGGACTTTGTCGCCTAGACTGTGCTATAGAGCCAACAAAACGAGCCCATTCGAAAGAGCAGATCCCATGTCAGTGCATCAGGTCAATCCGGGAGGAAAGCTCGCATCCCTCGATCCGATCTGGGACCGGATCCGGAGCGAAGCGGAGGACATCGTCCATCGCGAGCCGGAGCTTGCGACCTTCATCTACTCGACGGTGCTGCACCACAGCCGCCTCGAGGATTCGGTGATCCATCGTCTCGCCGACCGGCTCGATCATTCGGCGCTGTCGGGCGATCTCGTGCGCCAGACCTACGACGAGGCGCTGCGCGACGAACCCGATCTCGGCAACGCCTTCCGCGCCGATCTCGTCGCCGTCTACGATCGCGATCCCGCGACCTCGCGCTTCATCGATCCGTTGCTCTACTTCAAGGGCTTTCACGCGATCCAGACCCATCGCCTTGCGCACTGGCTCTGGCTGAAGGGCCGCAAGGACTTCGCGTATTATCTCCAGAGCCGCGCCTCTGCGGTATTCCAGACCGACATCAATCCCGCCGCGCGCATCGGCCGCGGCATCTTCCTCGACCATGCCACCGGTTTCGTCTGCGGCGAGACGGCTGTGATCGAGGACGACGTCTCGATCCTGCACGGCGTCACGCTCGGCGGCACCGGCAAGGAGAACGAGGACCGTCATCCGAAGATTCGCCATGGCGTGCTGATCGGTGCGGGCGCGAAGATCCTCGGCAACATCGAGATCGGCCATTGCGCGCGCATCGCCGCCGGCTCGGTCGTGGTCAAGCCGGTCCCGCACAACGTCACGGTCGCCGGCGTGCCCGCCAAGATCGTCGGCGAGGCCGGCTGTGCCGAGCCGTCGCGCACCATGGATCAGATGATCAACGCGACGGGGCTTTGAGCTCGAGAAGAAG
Source organism: Bradyrhizobium sp. CCBAU 11361 (assembly GCF_028128935.1). Lineage (NCBI taxonomy): Bacteria > Pseudomonadati > Pseudomonadota > Alphaproteobacteria > Hyphomicrobiales > Nitrobacteraceae > Bradyrhizobium > Bradyrhizobium sp. CCBAU 11361. The sequence goes on along the minus strand of NZ_LBJZ01000159.1, from coordinate 43,260 downwards.
GGCCGGATTCTCCGGCCCTTCTCGTCCCCAAATTCTTTGGCAATTCATGCTGGCGGTTCGTCGCGTCTCGTCCTAAAACCCCGCCAACTCAGATTTCGATTGGAGACTTGCCGTGGACGTCAAGGAAGTAAGGAAGCTCGACGCGTACCTGAAGCGCGTATTCGGCAATCCCAAGATCCGCGTCGTGCCGCGGCCGAAGAAGGACGATTCCGCCGAGGTCTATATCGGCGAGGAGTTCATCGGCGTGCTGTTCGTCGACGACGAGGACGACGATCGCTCGTTCCAGTTCCAGATGGCGATCCTCGAGGACGATCTCGTCGATCAGGAATAGTCACTGCGGCGCCGCGGAGTCACGCACCCATCGCGGCGAGCATGTCGGGGATTGTGACGAATTTCTCCCGGGGCTTACCGAGCGCGGCCCCCCTGCGTTTCTCGGCCGCATCGATCGTGCCCCAATCCGGATAGCTCACGATGCGTGCGACGCGGCCGGTCAGGCGCGCGAGCAGCGCGTCGGGCGTCTCCGAGCGTGGCCGTCGGTGCGCGATATCCGCCAGGACGGCCTCTGCGGTCGCAACCCCGCAGCCGCGATTGGTGCCGATCGTGCCATTCGGTCCGCGCTTGCTCCATCCGCAGACATAGAGGCCCTCGATCACCGAACGATCGGCTGCGACACGCCCGTCGATGTTCGCATGCACGCCGCGATGCAAGTCGTAGGGAACACCGGCCATGGGCGCGGTCTTGCGGCCGACGCTGCGGAAAGCGAGGCCGCATGCGATGTCCTCGACGGCGCCAGATCCATGCTTGAACGAGATCATCTCCAGACGGCTTCGACCTCTGATTGCGGCCGGTGACAGACCAAATCGGAAGACGCAGCGCCGCGGCTTCGTCGTGGTCTGCTGCGAGAATGCGCGCAGCAACGCCAGTTTTTCGGTCAACTCCGGATCGTCGACACGTTGCGGCTCGAATTCATCGGAGGTGAGGTTGCGCATATCGACGAATGTGTCGCATGCACCGAGTTCGAGAAAGTCCCGCAATTCCTTTGCGGTGAACTTGGCCTGCGCCGGCCCGCTGCGGCCGATGACGTGGATTTCGCGAATCCGGCTCTCCGCCAGGACATCGAGGGCGCGCCGCGTGATATCGGTCTGGCGCAGCTCGTCCGCCGTCTTGGCGAGGATGCGTGCCACGTCGAGCGCGACGTTGCCGTGCCCGATGACGATTGCGGTCTCATGGTCGAGATCGAAGCGCAGATCTGCAAATTGCGGATGCCCGTTGTACCATGCGACGAAATCGCCGGCGCTGTGACTCCCCGGCAATGCCTCGCCAGAGATGTCGAGCGTCCGGCTCAGTTCGGCGCCCGTCGCGAGGACAACGGCGTCATAGGCCTCGCGCAACTCGTCGATTGTGACGTCGTCTCCGACCGCGATGCCGCCGACGAACCGGAACCCGGGCATGGCGGCGATGCGGTCGAAGGCCGTCGTGACCTGCTTGAGCTTCGGATGGTCGGGGGCAACGCCGAACCGCACCAGCCCGTACGGCACCGGGAGCCGTTCGAACATGTCGACGGTCACGACCGCGCCCGAACGCAACAGGGCCTCGGTCGTGTAGAAGCCGCTCGGTCCGCTGCCGACGACGGCGACGCGGAGTTCGTCCGCAGCAGAACCCGTCATCGGCCCAGAGCCTGCCTGCGTTGGTCGGCGCCCGGCAGCGGCGCCAGGCGTGCGCTGATGACGGGAGTCTCGGTCGCGCGTTTCCGATTGACGTCGATCCAGAACTTCTTGTCCGCGGCGAGGCGATAGTCCGGCTCGATCGCGCCGACCGGACAGGCCGGTGCACAGCCGCCGCAGTCGATGCAGTTTTCCGGATCGATATAGGTCATGGCGTCATCGACGTGAAAACACTCCACCGGGCAGACGGTGACGCATTCGGTGTATCGGCAACCGCGGCAATTGTCGGTGACCACATATGTCATCGTCAGGCCCCGCTGACCTGAACGAGGATGTCGGAGAATGTCGGGGCACGGCCGAGGTCGGCGAACGCAGGCGGCGTCAACGCGTGAACCGTCGCGCCTCTGCGGTTGGACCGCTGCCAATAGCCGGACGGTGCCACCACGACGCCCGGCATGATGTCCGACGAAACGGTGGCGAACGCCTCGAACGAGCCGCGATCGTTGAACACGCGAATCGGCGCGCCCTCGACGATCCCGCGCCTTGCCGCATCGTCCGGGTTGAGCAGCACCGCCTGCTCCTCGCCGGCCTGCGCGGTCTGGGCCGGCAGGTTGCCGTAGTTGGAATTCAGGAAGGCGTGGCTCTTCGGCGAGATTAGGCTCAGCGGATATCGCGTTGCGAGCGCGGGCGCCGTGCGCGTGTTCTCGTTCGGGGGGATGTAGTGGGGCAGGGGATCGACCGGCGCGCCATCCTGGTCGCCGTTGTAGCCCTGGCGGAACAGCGGCACCACGAAGTTGCCGCCGCCGGCGATCGTCGACTTGAACTCGCACTTGCCGGAGGCGGTCGGGAAATTGCCCTCGCGATGCGGAGCCCAGTCGGCGGGCGCCGGCATGTTGAGGCGCACATAGCCCTTAATCTTGACGTCGTCGAGCGCGATGCCTTCGAGCACCGGGCTGGTCCAGTCGAGCGAAGCCTCGATGATCTCGTCGTCGCTGCGGAAGAAGGCTGGATCCGTGACGCCCATCGCACGCGCAAGGCGGCGGAAGAGTTCGGTGTTGGAGACGGCCTCGCCGAGCGGCTCGATCGCCTGGTTGTTGTAGGACAAGTAGAGGTGTCCCCAGGAGAACATGATGTCCTTTTGCTCGAGCTGGGTGGTCGCGGGCAGAACGATGTCGGCATATCTGGCGGTGTCGGTCAGGAAGTGCTCGCTGACCACGGTGAAGAGATCCTCGCGTTCCAACCCCTTTTCGAGCTTGCCCTGCTCGGTCACCATCGCCATGGGATTGGCATTGTAGACGAACAGCGCCTTGATCGGCGGGTCGAAGCCGAGCTCGCCCGTCAGCGCGGCTCCCAGACGCCAGGAATTGAGCACGCGCATCTTCTGCGGCTGGAGATCGGGACGCATCAGCACGTCCCATCTGACCGGGAACGCCCAGATCGGCAGCTGGAGCAGGCCGCCCCCGACATGCTTCCAGGCGCCGATCAATCCCGGAAGACATGCGATCGCGCGGACGGTCTGGCCGCCGCCGGCATGCCGCTCGACCGCCACGCCGATCCGCACGACAGCCGGTGGGGTCGTGGCATATTCCCGCGCCAGCTTGATGATGTCGTCGACGGGAATGCCGGTTTCCTGCGAAGCGAATTCGGGGGTGTAGCTCGACGCCCGTTCTGCCAGTTCGTCGTAGCCGACGGTGTGCTTGTCGACGTAGTCGCGATCGACCAGATTCTCCTTGATGATGACGTGGATCATCGCGAGCGCGAGCGCGGCGTCGGTGCCGGGCCGGATCGGAATATGCCAGTCGGCGAGGCGCGCGGTGCGGGTGCGGACGGGATCGATCACCACGAGCTTGGCGCCGGCCTTCTTCGCCTGCTCGATGAACGGCCAGTGATGCGAGTTCGTGCTCAGCGTATTGCAAGCCCACAGGATGATGTATTTCGAATGCACGAAACTTTCGGGATCGACGCCTGGTGTGTGCCCGATCGTCATCATGTAAGCCGTGCACGAGGCGGAGTCGCAGAACGTGCGCTCCAGAACGGTCGCGCCGAGCTTGTTGAAGAGGGGATCGCCGACGTTGAGCCCGTTGATGATGCCCTGCGTGCCCAGATAGCTGTAGGGCAGGATCGCCTGCGCCCCGTGCTCGGCGATGATTGATTTCCAGCGCGCCGCGATGGTCTCCAGGGCTTCGTCCCAGGAAATCCGCTGAAACTGCCTGGAGCCCTTCGGGCCGACCCGCTTCAGCGGATGGAGAACGCGCTTGTCGCTGTAGACGCGCTCCTCATAGTTGTTGACCTTGACGCAGAGTCGTCCGCGCGTGAACGGATGATCCGGATTGCCGCGGACGGCAATCGCCTTGCCATCCTCGACCGTGGTCAGGATGGAACAGGTATCCGGGCAATCGTGGGGGCACGCGCCTATGACCGTGGTTCGGGCCATGGATCTCTCCGTTTCCTGATTCAAGACGATCAGAAGGATGCGGCGATGCGCGCGAGCTGGCTTTTCAAAACGTGCGGTGTTGTTGTCCTGGACTGCTTTCGGCCGGTAGACGCAAGGGGCCGTTTCTGGCATGGTAGTTGCTTGATCCAGCAATACCTCTTGCCCGCACATCGCGTTATCTGACGGAGAGACACGATGGGTATGCTCGGTAATTCTGTCGATAAATATGTGACCGGCAGAATGCTTCAGACCTCCAACGACCGGCGGTGGTCGCAGCTCCTTGCCGAGCGCTGGAGCCACGAGCCGGGCGATCTGCCGCCGCAATTGCCGCGCGACACCGAGATCGCGGTGCTGCTGCGCGGCAACTCGGTCGTCGATCGGGAAGGCGCGGGCATGCGCCAGCGCACTTTCGGCAGAAAGGGCACCGTGTGGCTCTGTCCGGCTGGCATCCGCGAGGATTTCATTCGTGTCGAGAACCAGATGCAGGAATGCCTGCATATCTTTCTTCCCGGACAGCCGTTCGACGACACCATGCTCCGGGATCTCGACATCGATCCGTCGGGAATGTCCATCCGCTATGAGAGCATCGATCAGGACATATTCATCGAGCACGTCGCCGCTCGGATCCTCGGGGAACTCGAACAGGAAACCTCCACCGGCCGCCTTCTGGTCGAAAGCCTGGGACGGGCCTTGTCGGCTCATCTGGTGCACAGCTATGCGGCGACGTCAGTCCGGCTGAAGCAGCCCTATGCCTATGCCGGCCAGAAACCGCTCGATGCCAGGCGCCTTTCGCGTGTGACGGAGTTTATCGACGCATCCGTCGAGCGCGATTTTACGGTCAAGGATCTGGCATCGGTGGCGTGCATGAGCCCGGCGCATTTCTCGCGCAGCTTCAAGGCCGCGACAGGTAGCGCGCCGCATGAATATGTCAGCCGTCAGCGTCTCGATCTGGCCAAGCGGCTCCTGTCCACCAGCGACCGGCCGCTGGTCGACATCGCCTATGCTGCGGGATTTTCATCGCAGGCCAATTTCAACCGCGCCTTCCGCAAGGCGGTCGGGACGACGCCGAGCCTGTATCGGGCGCAGAAGCTTCGCGACTGATGCGATCGGCATGCCGCCACCGCTAGGCGGAAGTCATAGGTAATCTTCAGTTGCAGATTTCGGCCGCGCCGGCGCCGCCTCCGGTCCGCGCATACCCTTGCGCCCCAGTCAAGTGTTCAAGGTGACAGCCCGGACGAACGGGGCGGCAGCCTGCAGCGTTGCAATACATCTGACCAGTCGCCTGCGGCTTCGACGGCGCGGCCTCGACCTTCTTTCGCTCGTTATCTCGCGGCTTGGCATCATCGCGGGTTGCGACGGGCTTCTTGTCCTGAACCTTCTCGCATTCATTGTCGTCATTGACGCGATAGCCGGCGCGGCAGGCGATCTTCACGCAAGTATCGCCGTCGGCCTTGAAGCCGTGATCACAAACCAGCGGGCAGACCCGGCCCGGCTTGGCCTTGATGGCATCGAGCGCATCGAAGCTCGCGAGCTTGGCGTCGAGCTTCGTTCCCGCATATTTGTTGAACAGCGTCAGCGAGCGTTGCGATGACGCATTCCAGTCGCCATCGGCAGCGGCGGCCAGGCAGCCGACGCGGCGCAGCTCGGACTGCACCAGTTTTGCCGTCTCTTGCGGAGACAGGCTCGGCGGCGATGAGGTTGGTGCGACAGCCACAACCCTCTGCGCGGTGTCGGGAACCTGCTGCTTCTCCGTGGTCCGCTGCTCGGCGACCTGCTTGGTGTCATTTGCCAGCCTCTCGGCGAGCGCTTTCTCGGCGGCCTGCTTGTCAGCCAGGGCCTTGGCCGCTGCGGCCTCGGCTTCCTTCCGGCGCTGCTCGGCGGCGGCTGCCTTGGCCTCCTCGATCTGCTTGGCCTTCTCCGCCACGATCCTGGCTTCTTCCGCCGCCTTGGCTGCGGCCGCCGCCTTCTCCTGCTCGGCCTTCTGGGCGCGCTCGGTGATGAGTCTTGCCTTCTCCTGCTCGGCCGCCTTCGCCTTTTGCTCGGCCGTGGCGCGTGTTTCTTCAGCGGCGATCTTGTTTAATTGCCCCTTGGCCAGATTGGCATAGAAGCCGTCGGGATATTGTCCCAGAAAGGCTTCCCAGCCGTCGCGTGTGCCGAGCTGCAGCGCGAGCTCATAATCCCTGCGAATGGCATCCTGAGGATTCGCCTGCGGACCTGTGGCAGCGGGCTTGGCCGCAACCAGCGGGACATCGTCACCGCCGAGCGAACCGTAGACATACGGCTCCTGCTTGTAGCCGGTGGTCTTGAGGACGTCGTCGCGCACGAAGCCAAAGGCCTTGCGCAGGTCGAGGCCCGGCATCGGCAGACGTTCGACCAGAGCGGTGGCAAACGGGCTGTTCCTGGCATCGCCGTCCGAGGCGGTCGAGCCCGCCTTGGCCGCGAAGGCAACCATGGTGTTCGGGCTGGTCGGCTCGACCTTGGCGAGGCCGCGGCCGATGGCGCGCGAGGCAACCGTGCGCTTCATGGTCTTGGCGAACGGATTGTCGCGGCAGGCGTCCAGGATGACCAGGCGCAGTTGCTTGGCCGGCTCGATGGCAAACAGCACCCTGTCGAGCGGGAATGCCTCGTCGAGAACGTCGGTATCGGTCTCCAGGGCAGCATCTGTCGGGATCAGATAGTTGGTGCCGTCAAGCTCGATGCCATGGCCGGCGTAGTAGATGACCGCAACGTCGGCCTCGCGCGCCTTGCCGCCGAAATCGCGCAGCGCCCTGCGCATCTCGACCACGTTCAGGTCGAGCTTGACGTCGACCGTATCGAAGCCGGCCTTCCTGAACATGCCGCCGACCAGCGTGGCGTCGTTCGCGGGGTTCGCCAGCTTCGCCACGTTCTTGTAGGCCGAGTTGCCCATGACGAGCGCGACGCGCTTCTCGGCCTGCGCAGAGCCGGTCCCAAGCCATGTCGCAAGAATTAGTAAAACAAACAGCCGAAGCCGCATTCCAGCCCCCGAATGCAATAGCGTCAGATTACCCGCAGAATGGCCAAAATGCCAAGCTGCGGTCAGTGATATCAGTCACACATCCGTGCGCTTATCCCAGCAAATGGGCGCCGGGTGAGTGATGCGTGATCGCATCCATTCAAATCGATCTTCCCCATGATGGCATCATGCGCCTGTCTTGCCCGACGGGTCAAGTTCGGCTTCGAAAAATACGAAGTCGAGCAGCCCTTGGCTACTGTGCATGGGGTTGTTTTCGATGTTTTTGCCGGAGGGCTCAGGCCCGCACTGTCGGCGAACCTCGCGGTGGCAAAAGGGCCGCGCTCAGCCTTTCGGTCCCCGCAACTGCGCCGTCAGCCGATCCATCGCCTCCGCCGCATCGCGCCACTGCGACAGCCAGCTGCGCGGAAAGCGGAAGGTGAGGTCGGCGCCGCCGACGCGGCGCTCGGAGAGGCACATGCCGGGCGTGGCCGCATCGCGCGTGCAGCGCGCGGTCAATGCGGGGCTTGCGGCAGAATAGAGGTCCTCGCTGCCGTAGGGGGTGTCGGCACGGAACATCCGCATCGTCAGGCCGTCCTCGGGCATCGTCGCGGCCTGGTCGAGATAACGCGGATAGATCGTGGCTGTCCGCTGCTCGGGCGAGAGCGCATCGTGATGGGCCGCGATCGACAGGAAGATGCGGTCGATCGGCAGCAATGCCGCATCCACCGTGTCGGCGGTGACGTGCTTCGGCGCGCCTGGCGGCTCCAGCGAGGGATACAGGAAGTCGAGATCGATGCGCTCCTGCGGCCCGGTGTGGCGCTGGATCTTCATGCGGATCGCCGTCGTCGGCAGGTTGAACAGCGTACCGCCGACGCTCACCGGCAGCTTGTCCGGAGCGTTGGCGCCGCTCGGGCCCCAGGTCGGCCACAACAGATAGGCGACGAGCGCGACTGCGCACACCGCCGCGGCGCCGCCGAGCACGATCGGGACGATATGCGCCCGGGTGCGCGTCCGGGGGGATCTAAGGGGAACTGCCGAAAACACCGTCATGAGTTGCGCGAGGTAAGCCGGAGGTCGGCCGATGGCCGACGAATCAGCGGCGAATATGCCATGTGGCGGCGATTTCGCGGAGCGTTCCCCGGCTGCGGGGATGGGGGAGGGCCCTGCGCGAGATGGCCGGCGGCGTTAACCTTCCCTTAAGGATAATGTAGCGTTAACCGACACCATTTGTCACAGGAAGGCTCCGGCGTTGCGTATGGGCGGACTGTTCCGATGACACCTGAAGCTCTTAATACCTTCTTCTCGATTGGCATCGGTTTCGCGCTCGCGGGCGCGCTCGTGAACGGATACCAGGCGCTCGCGCAGCGGCCCGCCGGCTTCGGCCTGTTGCAGGACGGCGTGGCCCCGAAGACCTTCGCGGCGGTGCCGTTCCTGGTGTTCGCCGCGCCCTTCATCATCATGCGCAACACGCTCCGCGGCATGCGGGTGGAAAGCCGCCGCGTCGAATTCGTGATGATGGCGACCCTCATCGCCGGCTTCTGGAGCATGATGAGCGGCACCTTCTTCCTGATGACGCTGCGCGCGGCCGGCGTTCTGGTCTGACGCTCGCAACCTCACGTGTGGAGCGCCGAGCGGCCCTTTGCGTCGTCACGGCGGTTTCGCTATGGCTGTGGTCGACGTGACAGGAGACCTCCATGGCGATCTACGAGCTCGACGGACAGGCGCCCGATCTTCCCGCCGACGGCAACTATTTCATCGCTGAGACGGCGACCGTGATCGGCCGCGTGCGCCTGAAGCCGGGTGCCAGCGTCTGGTTCGGCGCGGTGCTGCGCGGCGACAATGAATGGATCGAGATCGGCGAGGGCGCCAACGTGCAGGACGGCTCGACCTGCCACACCGATCTCGGCTTTCCGCTTGTCATCGGCAAGAACTGCACCGTCGGCCACAACGTCATCCTGCACGGCTGCACGATCGAAGAGGGTGCATTGGTCGGCATGGGCTCGATCGTGATGAACGGCGCGAAGATCGGCCGCAACAGTATCGTCGGCGCCGGTTCCGTCATCACCGAGGGCAAGGAGTTTCCCGAACGCTCCCTGATCATCGGCTCGCCCGCACGCGTGATCCGCACGCTCGACGATGCCCAGGTGCAGAGGATGGGAAGCGCGGCGAAGTTTTACGTCGCCAACGGCCCGCGCTTCACGAAGGGCCTTAAGCGGATCGGCTGATGCGCGTGCCGGCTCCCCTTTGCCGGGATGTTGGCGCGCGCGGCGCGCTCGCCCTCGGCAAAAGGATCGCGATCGGTCATGGTGATTTGGCCTTTCTGGCTTTGGGACGCGCGGCCGGCTTGTCCGGTTCGGCGCCGAGCTTGGCGCTCTTGCGCAATGCGTCCCGGAGATCGATCGGGATGCCGTGCTTCTTCAGCAGGTCGGCAAAGGCTTCGTCCGCGAGCTCTTGAAACGTCGCCATCCTGTCGCGTCCCAGTTGCTTGAGCTTGTCGAACGTGTCCTCGTCGAACGCGATCAGTTTGCGCATGATCGTGGCTGCCTCCTCGTTTCAAACGGATGTGACGGCACTTGTTCCGGAACGGGCCTTGGTCCGGACCGTTGACAGGTAAAGGAGCATCTCCAATGGCCACTTCGCCTGCAACCGCTTCGATGAAGACCTTGATCGTGATCCTCAGCCTCGCGGCAATGCCGGCCGTATCGTTCGCACAGGCGACCGGCGGCTCTGCGGGATCCACCGGCGGTTCGTCGGGATCGACGACCGGAGGCGTCGCCAACTCGCCGGCGCCGCCGCCCGGCACCAACAGCCTGGGGACGGCTCAATCGTCCGGCACCGGCTCCGGAGTCACCACCGGCACCGGCTCCGGCGCGGCCGCCGACGCCACCGTCAATGCCGAGAACCGGCAGCTCGACAAGAAGATGAAGAGCATCTGCCGCGGCTGCTGATGCTCGCGCGGAAGTGAGACAGTGTGGCTGTCAGGAGTGCCCCGATAGCATTAGCTTGATCCTGCTTTGAAGCGTGGAGCGTGTCCACGCAGAGGATCGAGTCAATGTTACGCAAGATGATCATGGGAGCGCTGGCCGTCGCAGCGATCGGGCTCGCGGCGCCGCAGGCGGCCCAGGCGGGGGGCGGTTTTGGACATGGCGGCGGCTGGGGCCATGGCGGCTGGGGTCATGGCGGCCACTGGCATGGCGGCGGCTTCTGGCCCGGCCTCGCCATCGGCGCGGGCATTGCCGGCGCTGGCTATTACGGTGGCTATTATGGCTACGGCTCCCCGTATTACGGCGACCCGTACTATTATGGTACCGGCTACGACGACGGTTATGGCGGATGCTATGTCGTGCGCAAGCGCGTGATGACGCCATCGGGATGGCGATTCCGGCGCGTCGACGTCTGCGAGTGAGGCGGGAAGACCTGTGAGTCGGGAAGACCTGCCGGCCTGCTAAAAAACAAGGCCGTTGACGCAGTATACCGTCAACGACCTTGCCAGCCCCGGACATTGAAATCGGCTCACGCCATCCGGTGACGGCGAGCATCGCGCGGAATCACACGGGCAAATGTGATCCAGTTCACAAGTGGCGAAAATTATGTCCGCGTGGGTGACCGGCTTAGCCGCGCGAGCGCTTGCGCGCGCTGGCATGGACGCGTTGGCGTGCCGGTTTCCTGCGGGTAACCGACGGCGTCTCGGCCTCGGTGGCCCGGGCACTGGCAAACGACTGGCGCAGGCCGTCGATGGACTCGTTCAGCGTCGCCACCTGCTCCGACAGGCGCTTGGTATCGGCCTGCTGAGCCGCGAGCAGCCGCTTCACGGTCTGGAGCTGGTCCTGCACGACCTGGAGCTGGTCGATCGATTCCTGCTGGGTCGCCTCCAGCCCCTTGGTCTTCTCGACCAGCTGCTCGGAGGCCTGGGCCGTGCGGGCCTGGAGCTGCCGTGACGCCACCACCCGGTCGGCCTCTGGCGCAGCGCCGGTATAGGCGCGCCAGATCGCAATCGAAGTCACGCCGGCGATCAGCAGGAGAAGGGCGGCGGCGGTCAGCGCAATGGGCTGGGCGCCGAGGCGAAACAGGGGATTGGACGGTGTGTCCTCTGCGAGATCGATCATCGCTGACAAAACCCAAATTGAAACTTGGTGAGTGGCGAAGACCGGCAACCCAGGGGCCGCCGGGATGTCCCGAAAACGCAACAGTTCGGCAACAAATGGGACCAAAAAGAGGCTGAAGGCGAAAAACCAGCAATCTTCTGGCCTTAAGGCCTCCAAACGCCGCGCCGGAAGCAGCGATCAGGGCTGAAACGGCGAAAACGGCCCGGAATAGGTCTTCGACCGTGGCGCAGCGTAGGGCCCCAGCCGGGACGTCTTCAGGCCGAGTCGCACCAGCGATTCCGCCAGTGTCACGGCGGCGGCGACGCCGTCGACCACGGGCAGACCGTGCGTGGCGGCGAGCTCGGCGGCGAGATCGGCCATGCCGGCGCAGCCGAGCACGATGGCCTCCGCGCGGTCGTTTCGGATCGCGGCCGTGATCTCCGCGGAGATCCTTGCGAGCGCATCGGCGTTGCGCTCTTCGAGCGCGAGCACCGGGACCTCGGCGGCACGGACGCGGGCGCAGCGACCGGCGAGGCCGTACTTCGTCAGGTTATGCTCGATCGGCACGATGGAGACACCGAGCGTCGTCACCACGGCAAAGCGCGCCGCGATCAGGCTCGCCATGTGGAAGCCGGCTTCGCCAATGCCGATCACCGGCGCTTTCGCCGCCGCGCGTGCCGCGTCGAGGCCGGTGTCGTCGAAGCAGGCGATGATGTGGGCGTCCGCGCCGTCGCGGTCGGCCTCGCGGATGCAGCCGAGCATGCCGGGGACGGCGAAGGCCTCGTCGTAAAAGCCCTCGATCGAGACCGGGCCCATCGTCGGCTGGCGCGCGTCGATCTCGGTGCCGGGCAGGGCGACGCTGCGCGCCGCAGCGGCGATCTTCGCCGTCATCGACGCGGTGGTGTTGGGATTGACGACGTGAAGTCGCATCAGATCAGACAAGCCCCTTCTCAGACAAGCCCTTTGCCGGCGTCCGAGCCCTTGGCCGCCTGCCGCTTGTTCAGCACGTGGATGGTGCCGAGCGCAAGCGTGATCACCGTGAACGAGACGGCGGAGATCACGGTGCCGAGCGCGTAGATGTCGGGGTTCGTCACGGTGGTGGTGAGGCCCTGGAGATCGAGCGGCAACGTATTCACCGCCCCGATCGCCTGGCTGGAGCGCGCGAGCTCGTCCCAGGACAGCGTGAAGCCGAACAGCCCGATGCCGATCACGGAGGGCAGGATGATCGGCAGCACGACATGACGGAACGTCTGCCATGGCGTCGCACCGAGATCGCGCGCGGCTTCCTCGAGCCTGGGATCGAAGCGGTTGAAGATCGCGAACATGATCAGAAGCCCGAACGGCAGCGTCCAGGTCAGATGCGCGCCGAGGCCCGAGGTGAGCAGGCCCATCGAGGTCTCGAAATTCTCGTTCCAGTGTGCCTTGATCAGATCGTCGATGATGCGGAATTCAAGCGAGATGCCGAGCGAAGTGATGATCGAGGGAACGATGAGGCTCGCGATCGCCGAGTAGAACAGGATGCTTTGCGCCTTGAACTTGCGGCGGAAGGCCATGCCGGCGGCGACCGACAGCACGACGGTGACAATCATGACGATCACGCCGAGCAGCAGCGAGCGGCGGAAGGCCGCGCCGAGATCGACGATGCCGGTGCCCTGGAACAGTTTTGCAATCCAGAAGGTGGACACGCCGTTCATCGGGAAGGTGAGGCCGCCCTGCGGCCCCTGGAACGACAGCACGTAGATCGCGATCATCGGACCGTAGAGAAACAGCACATAGGCTGCGAAGAAGATCGCGAGCACGTAGAAAGAGCGCGGGCGTCCTTCCTTCATGCTCAGAGCTCCTTCTTGATGTCGACGATGCGCGACATCATGGTGATGATCAGGAAGGTGATCGCGAGCAGGATCACGGCGTTGGCCGCTGCTGCGGGGAACTGCAGCGCGTTCACCCGCGTCTCGATGATCTTGCCGGCCGCCGCAATCTGCTGGCCGCCCATCACGCCGATGGTGATGAAATCGCCCATCACGATGGTGATGACGAAGATCGAGCCGATCACGATGCCGGGCTTGGCGAGCGGAATGATGACGTTCACGAGCGTCTGGAAGCCGGTGGCGCCGGCGTCATAGGCGGCCTCGATCAGCGACTTGTCGATGCGCACCATCGAATTGAAGATCGGCACCACCATGAAGAAGGTGAAGAGGTGCACCAGCGCCAGCACGACGGAGAATTCGGAGAACAACAGCCATTCCAGCGGATGGTTGATCAGCCCTGTCTTGACGAGGCCGGAATTGACCAGGCCGTTGCGGCCGAGCAGCGGAATCCACGCGATCATGCGGATCACGTTGGAGGTCCAGAACGGGATCGTGCAGAGCAGCGACAATCCCATCTGCCAGGTCTTGGACTTGATGTGGAAGGCGAGGAAGTAGGCGACCCAGAAGCCGATGAAGAGCGTGAGGGCCCAGACCAGGAAGCACAGCTTCAGGGTCATCAGATAGGTCTTGCCGATCGTGCAGAGATCCGGGAGCTGCGCGATGCAGCCTTCGAACGTGTCGGTATAGCCGCGGCCGGAGAACGCCGGCAGCAGCTGGTATTCGTTGTAGTCCCAGAACGAGACGATGACGACGAACACCAGCGGGATCAGGAAGAAGGCGAGAAACACCAGCATCATCGGCCCGGCCTGGAGCCAGGAGATGAAGGACGGCGACAGGCGCGTCACTTTCGCGGCGCGCGCTGTGCCCGACCCCGGGATCAATCCCGGGGGTGCCTGTTGCAGGATGTCCTCCGACGTGTCCATCAAATTACGCCGCGATGAACTCGTTCCACTTGCGGACCATGTAGTCGTTCTCGTCCATCACCGCGTTCCAGCAGGCGACGCCGCCCATGCGGTCCTCGTAGGAGCCGCCGTCGCGCACCGCGCCGGCCTTCTCCAGCAGCGAGCCGTCGGGCGCCTTGATGTCCTTCTCGGCCGCCTTGCCTTCCATCCAGTAGGCCCACTCGTAGGGCTCCATATGAGCCTTCGCGGTGGAGAGCACGGCCGAGTAGTAGCCCTGGCGGTTGAGATAGGCGCCGGCATAGCCGGACAGGAACCAGTTGACGAACTCGTAGGCCCATTCGAGCTTGGCACCCGACACGCCCTTGGAGACGCAGAAGCCGGAGGCCCAGGAGCGGTAGCCTTCCTTGAGCGGCTGGAAGGTGCAGGGGATGCCCATCGAGCGCACCTTCGTCACCGCCGGCGACCACATCGACTGGATCACGGTCTCACCTGAAGCCATCAGATTGACGCTCTCGTTGAAGTCCTTCCAGAACGCGCGGAACTGGCCGGCCTTCTTGGCCTCGGTCATCACCTTCATGGTGAGATCGATCTCTTCCTTGGTCATGTTGCCCTTGTCGGCATATTTGTACTTGCCGGTGGCTTCCACGACCATGGCGGCATCCATGATGCCGATCGAGGGGATGTTGAGGATCGAGGCCTTGCCCTTGAACTCGGGATTGAGCAGCTCGGACCACGAGCTGATCGGCCGCTTGATCAGGTCGGGACGGATGCCGAGCGTGTCGGCGTTGTAGACGGTCGGGATCAGCGTCACGAACTCGGTCGCCGACGTCGCAAACTTCTTGGAGTCCTTGCCTTCGAGATAGAGCACCTTCCAGGGCGCGGTGCCCTGGTTGCCGATCTTCTTGCCGCCGGGCGTCTCGCCCTTGGTGAAGACGGGCGTGATGTTGTCGAATTCCTTGATCTTCCTGGCGTCGAGGGCAAGGATGTTGCCCGACGGCACCAGCTTCTTCAGCGAGAAATATTCGGTGTCCAGCACGTCGAAGGAGTTCGGCTGGGTCATCACGCGCTTGGTGACGTCGTCGGTGGTCGCGGTGATGTATTCGATCTTGATGCCGGTGTCCTTGAGGCACTGCTTGGAGATGTCGTCGCCCTCGTTCACGGCGGTGCCGAGATAGCGCAGCACCTTGGTCTCGGCCGACTTCACATAAGGAAAGCCGGTGATGGCGCCGGAGCCGGCGGCAAGGCCGGCGAGACCCGCGGTGCTCTTCAATAGCGTACGGCGGCTGACGCCGGTCTTCTTGGTCGTCTCGGTCATATCGCTCACTCCTCTTCTGTGTTGCGCATTCTCTGGATGACGGCGCTATTGCAGGCGCTGCGCCTTGGCGGGATCCCAGGTGGCCAGCACGCGATCGCCCGGTCGGAATGGGTGAACGTCGAAGGCGGCCTCGGGGAGGTGCGAGAACAGGGCGGTGCCGTCGTCGAGCGTGAGCGAGACGGCGATGTAGGAGCCCTGGTACTCGGTCTGGGTCAGCAGCGCTGGCGCGCCGTACGCGCCATCGGCGAACGGCACGATGCCGAGCTGATCGGCGCGCACGGCGATGAGTTTGCCGGCGTCGCTGAGGACGTTGTGGCCGCCGATGAAGCGCGCCACGAATTCGGTGCGGGGATGGTGGAAGATGTCGCGGGCGGTGCCCTGCTGCTCGATCTTGCCGTGGTTCATCACCACGATGTGGTCGGCGAGCGCCATCGCCTCTTCCTGGCCGTGGGTGACCTGGATGAAGCTGATGCCGAGCTCGCGCTGCAGCCGCTTCAGCTCGCCCCGCATCCTCACCCGCAGGAACGGATCGAGCGCGGAGAGCGGCTCGTCGAGCAGCAGGATCTGCGGCTCGGTGATCAAGGCGCGGGCGAGCGCGACGCGCTGCTGCTGGCCGCCGGAGAGCTGCGCCGGCAGCCGCGCCGCATAGGGGGTCATGGCCACCAGCTCGAGCAGTTCGCCGGCGCGCTTGTGCCGCGTCGCCCGGTCGATCCCGCGCATTTTCAGGGCGAAGGCCACGTTGTCGAGCACGGTCAAATGCGGAAACAGCGCGTAGGACTGGAACATCATCGCGGTGCCGCGCTTGGCGGGCTCGAGGTCGGTGACGTTCTGCGCGCCCAAAATGATGTCGCCCTCGCTGACCGCCTCATGGCCTGCGATCATGCGCAGGGTCGAGGTCTTGCCGCAGCCGGAGGGGCCGAGCAGGCAGCAATAGGTGCCTGCCGGGATCTTGAGGTTGACGTCGTCGACCGCCAACGTCGTGTCGTAGCGCTTGGTGACGGCGACCAGTTCGAGAGCGGCAGGAGTGGCCATGGCGTGTCCGCTGGGAGGGCGATGCTCCGGCTTTCTCCGCAAGGTCCGTGCCAACCGCCCGGAGAGTGCCGAATTCCAAAACTGTGCAATGGAGTCAGGTCGTTAGATCGAATCCGGCGCAGCGGCGCGGCTCGCCGGGTGGGCAGTAATATGCACACAAAATGTGCTCGGATTGTATAAAGTTTCGCCTGTGATTGGATACAGCTGGTCGACTAACATTGAAAGCCAAACGTCGCCGATCGAGCCCTCAAACCCAACCCCCTCGAACTGATGGCCGCCAAGACCCGCCAGAAATCCGATGCGCCAGACGCGAGCGATCGCGTCAGCCGTATCAGGGAGGGTGTGACCGCGGCGATCCTCGAGCATCGTCTGCTGCCGGGCACGAAGCTCGGCGAGGACGAGATCGGCGAGATCTACGGCGCGAGCCGCACGCTGGTCCGCACCGCGCTCCAGCAGCTCGCGCATGAGGGCATCGTCAACATCGAGAAAAACCGCGGCGCCTTCGTCGCGCGGCCGACGCCCGCCGATGCCCGCGAAGTGTTCGAGGCGCGCCGACTGATCGAGCCCACCATCGTCGACCACGCGTGTGAAGCGGTGTCAGCGGCCTGGCTCGACCGCCTCGGCCAACATCTCACTGAAGAGCGCGAGGCGGAGCTGCGTGGCGACGCGCGCGCCTCGGTCCGGCTCTCCGGCGAATTTCACAAGCTCGTCGCCGAGATGAGTGGCCACAGCATCTATCTCGGCTTCCTCAAGGAACTGATCGCGCGCTCCTCGCTCATCATCCTGCTCTATCGCCGCCACGACACCCCGGCCTGCGGCACCGACCACCACGCCGAGATCGTCACCGCGATCCGCAAGCGCGACAAGCAAGCCGCCCGCGCGCAGATGCTGTCGCATCTGAACGAGATCGAAGCCGAGCTGTTCCTGAAGGATCCCGCCGCCGACGAGACGCGGCTCGCGGATGTGCTGGGCGCATAGGCGAACCGCGGCCGCCGGCTAGGTCAGCGGAGGCGCCTGGTTTCGTCTGACGATCTTCAGCACGAGCAGGCCGGCTCCAAGGACCAGCAACAGCACGCCGACAAAAGTCGTGCCGCTGGATTCGAACGTCACGCCGACGGCCGTCAGCAGGCATCCAAGTATGATTGCGAAGAGTCCGCCGAGTTTCTTGACCAGCAGGACGTTTCCGTCACTCGTTTGCGCCACCATGTTACGCCTCGTCATTTGAGATGCTGCAAAATCCCCTCTGCCAAAAATCCGCGCTGCCAAGTGCCTGCAGTCGCGTAGATCGCGCAGGATCGTACTCCTGAGCGAAGACGTTGCAATCTGTCGTTGATCACGCGCCAAGCCGGATATTCGCGTTTTGATTTGAGTTCGACGCATGTGCGGCAGTCGCGCTTACCCATTATCTGACACCGGGCACGTTGCTGATCGCGTCGTATGGCTGATTTGCAAAATCTCACTGTGGTTTGCAAATTGACTCAATGCGGTTTGCAGGCATCAATCCGCGGGTAACATCGCACACCGCGGCTGGCTGATGTTCGCCCCGGCGACTTGCGGCCAGAACTTGCGCGGCCGCGTATCTGCGTGGAGATTGGACATGTGGGATTTGACCACGCCGGCCGGACTCTTCAGAGTCGCCGCACTGCTCATGTCGGTTGGAACGAGCCTCTGTCTCTCGTCGCAAGCGCCGGCCCAGCAGGACTCCTCAATCCTGTTCCGCAACGTCCGGATCTTCGACGGAAAGAGCGGCGCGCTCTCCGCCGCGTCCAATGTTCTCGTCAGGAACTCGAAGATCGAGAAGATATCGACCGTGAACATCACGGCCGACGCCCAAGCAATCGACGGCGGCGGCCGGGTGCTGATGCCGGGGCTGATCGACGCGCATTGGCACGCGATGCTGGTGCGTCCGACGCCGGCCGCGGCCCTCGGCGACGTCGGCTACAACAATCTGCTGGCCGCGAGCGAGGCGACCGCGACGCTGATGCGCGGATTCACCACGGTGCGTGACATGGGCGGGCCCAGTTTCGGCCTCAAGCGGGCGATCGACGAGGACCTCGTCGCCGGTCCGCGCATCTATCCCTCCGGTGCCATCATCACCATCACCAGCGGTCATGGCGACTTCCGGCAGCTCTCCGATCTGCCGCGAACCATCGGAGGCATGCTCAGCCGCATGGAGCTGGTCGGCGGCAGCATGGTCGCCGACAGTCCCGACGAGGTGCGCGTGCGCGCGCGCGAGCAGCTCATGCAGGGCGCCTCGCAGGTCAAGCTCACGGCGGGCGGCGGCGTGGCGTCGCCCTTCAGTCCGCTCGACGTCTCCACCTTCACCGAGCCCGAGCTGCGTGCGGCGGTCGAAGCCGCCGACAATTGGGGCACCTATGTCGTCACGCACGCCTATACACCGGTCGCGATCCAGCGCTCGGTCGCAGCCGGCGTGAGATGCATCGAGCACGGTCATCTCATGGACGAGGCGAGCGCGAAGCTGATCGCGGAGAAGGGCATCTGGCTCAGCACCCAGCCGTTCCTGGATATGTCCATGGCGTCCGGGCTCGGGCCGGCAGAGCAGGACAAGATGCGGCAGGTGGTCACCGGCACCGACCGCGTCTACGCGCTGGCGAAAAAGTACCACATCAAGACGGCGTTCGGGACCGATGTCCTGTTCTCGAAGGCGCTGGCGGACAAGCAGGGATCGATGCTGGTCGCGCTGACCCGATGGTACACACCGGCCGAAGCGCTGGCCATGGCGACGTCGACCAACGCGGAATTGCTCAGCCTGTCGGGCCTGCGCAATCCCTATCCCGGCAAGCTCGGCGTGGTGGAGGAGGGCGCGCTGGCCGATCTCCTGCTCGTCGACGGCAATCCGCTCGACAACATCGCTCTCATCGAAGATCCCGCGAAGAATTTCGTTGTGATCATGAAGGGCGGCAAAGTCTACAAGAACAGTCTTGCGCACTGATGCGCGCATGTGCAGGCGCGACCTTCGACATTGGAGCGCTTCTAGTCCCGATGATCGGGAACCGACTTCTTGCGCAGCGAACCGGTTGCGGTCTCCTGCACCGCGGGAGATCGCGCCGGGCTTGTCACAAACTCGGGCCTGTCATCGGCGGCGTGACTTCTAAGCGTCTCCAGGACCAGAAAGAATTTCTCGGCTAGCATGAGGCAAGCTCGCTGACGCGTTCATCTCGGTTTCGAGAACGGCAAGATTCGCTTGTCAATTCGATCACTTGCCGCGCTCGGCAGCAATCTAATTCATGACATCACGCCGGATTGTGACAGCGCCTGCTGGATTTTGCATTCGACGCGTCGTGTGGACGATTAGGCGCGACGACGTAACGTTACTATTCCTCGCGGGCCACACCGGCTATATGCTGTCGCACTGTCATCAAACTGTCATGTCACCCTAAATGCTAAAGTCAGACGCAACAGCGGCTCGCAGGACTCCGGGCGCGCCGGATGGGAATCCTGTCCCGAAGGACAACAAGAGACCACAAGTCGTCTCCGGCTTCCTCAGGCAACGTGAACCGAGCGAGCCCGGCGCGGAACCAACTATCGTCGAGGGCGCTGTGATTGATCAGACGCCATCTCAAACTCCGCCGCCTGCACAGGAAACAGCTGAGTCGAGCGCTGCCGAGCGTCCCGCCGGGGAGATCGAACTCAAGCTTCTCGTCGATGCCGATCGCATGGCGCATTTCAACGCCGCCCCGGTCATCGTGGCCAACGCGCGTAACAAGGGTTCGCGAAAACATCTCAAATCCGTCTATTACGACACGGCCGAGCGTGCGCTCCGGCGCAGCGGCCTGAGCTTGCGCGTACGCCGGAGCGGCGCGCGCTTCGTGCAGACCGTGAAGACCGACACGGCGGACGATCCGCTGCGCCGTGGCGAATGGGAGGCGAGCGTTCCGTCGCTGGCGCCGGATGTCGCCCTGGCGATGCCGTTCATTCCGGAGAAGCTTCGCTCCCACCTCGAAGCACAGCCGCTCGAAGCCGTCTTCACCGCCGACGTCCATCGGCATGCGAGGATCGTCGATCTGCCGTCCGGGACGGTCGAGATCGCCTTCGACCAGGGTGTGCTGACGGCCGGCGACCGGTCGATCCCCGTGAGCGAGATCGAGCTGGAACTCAAGAGCGGCAGCGCGAGCACGATCTACGAGGTCGCGCTGCGGCTTGCGGAGCAGGGGGCGGTGAAGCCGTCCATTCGTGCCAAGTCGGCGCGCGGCTTCGAACTTGCCGCGGGCGCGCCGCCCTCGGCACGCAGGCCTCGCAAGCTTCGCCTCGATCCGTCGGTCACGCTCGACGAAGCCTTCGCGACGATTCTGCGCTCCTGCTTCCTTCACCTGCTTCAGTCGCTGCCGGCGGCCGAGGACGGGCGCAATCCGGAAGGCGTCCATCAGCTGCGCGTCTCGCTGCGCCGGCTGCGATCGGCGCTGGACCTGATGCGATCGGTCGGCGCACTCAGCAATCTCGACGCGCTGCGGTCGGAAGCAAGATGGCTGACGCAGGACCTGTCCGCCGCGCGAGACTGGGACGTGTTCCAGCTCGAGACCTTGCCGACGATCGCGAAAGCCTGTGCTTCGGTTGCCGGCTTCGATGCCTTGGGCCGGGCTGGGGCCAAGTGCCAGTCGGACGCCTATCGCAAGGCGCATCAGGCGCTCGACGATCGCCGCTGCGCGGTTTTCCTGATCGGCCTCGGTCACTGGATCGAGACGCGGGGCTGGCGCAACGACGTTGCTGCCGAAGACCTCGGTCAGCTCGCCGAGCCCGCCGTCAACTTCGCGCAGCGCATCCTGTCGGAGCAATATGCCAAGGTGCTCAAGCGCGGCCGCCGGTTCAAGTCGCTCACGATCGACGAGCTGCATCGGGTGCGGCTCGCGACCAAGCGGCTGCGCTATCTCAGCGAGTTCCTGCTGCCGCTGTTTGCGGATCGCAAGTCCGCGAGGAAATTTGCACACCGGCTCGCCGGTCTGCAGGAGGAGCTCGGCGCCTTCAACGACATGGCGGTCACGGCCTCATTGCTCGATGGACTTGATGCGGAGCCCGACAGCGCCATCGCCGCGGCGGCGATCGCCGGCTGGCAGGCGCGTGCATCGATCGGCGTGCAGCCGTCGTTGCAGGGCGCGTGGCGGGATTTCATCGCCGCGCGGGTGCCGTGGTCTCGCCAGGCCTCGCAGGACTGATCGTGCATCCCCAATAAAGTTGCGGCCAGGCTTTGGGGGAAGCCTGGCCGCGCGCGAACCGGTCTGGGACGGGGAGGGGTGGGGATGTGACCGGGCCGCGTAACTCGTTTGTTCCTGACTGCTAGTCCCTGGCGCTGGCGGTGGAGACCGCCGGCTTGGTGTCGCCGAGCGAGACCCAGACATTGGGATCGCTCTGCGACTGGCGCTTGACGAAGCGGTAGCCGGTCTCCGTCCAGGCAACGACGTTCTCGTTCTGATTGTCGAGAACGAACTCGCCCTTGTCGGTCTTCACCGTCAGCACCGCGTGCCCTTCGCCCTTCTTGTCGCGCACGACCGTGATGAGCAGGGCCTCGCGAGGCCAGCCGGCATCCATCAGCATCTTGCGCTTCAACAGCACGTAGTCTTCACAGTCGCCGTAGCCGTCCGACGGCAGCGACCATCTCTCGATCACGCCCCAGTGCTCCTGGTCGGTCAAAGGCTTGACGGTCTCGTTGACCCAGCGATTGACCTTGACGAGGTCGCGCCATGCGGCCTGCGACATCACGATGTCGCGCGGCTGCGTCGGTCCGCCCTGGCACTGAGCGGCATTGTCGGCACAGAACTCGACCCAGCCGATCGGCGCGCGCGTGGTGTCGCCGAGGCTTGCGTAGAGCAGACGGTTCTCACCGGCCTGCACTGTCGCGCTGATCCCGAAGAGCATGGCGGCGATCGCCAGCCTCTTCCCCTGTCCCCTGAAATCAAACATTGCGGCCCCCGTTTCTTGTTGGGACCACATTTCGCATGGAGCTTTTGAGTTGCCGCTAAGTCAGTCAAGTCAAGTCGAGACGAATACAAGTAAAACGCGCGGCGAATTCGATCTATACTTGAATCGAATTCGAATAAAATTCGAGATGACTGTAATTGATTCAAATTTTAGGAGTTAACGCGGAAACGCTGGCGGAACTGCTGCGCCGAGGCGCAAACAGGTCCCGCGTTAACCCGCGCGGACCCGTCACCGCGCACGAAAAATGCGGCGTCCGCATCGCGGAGGCCGCCTTTGAGGCTGGAAAATCAGTGGTTTTGGCGCGCGTTCGCTTTACCGCGCGGTAACGCTCTCTTCGAGTGTCTCGACCGGCTGCTCGTGCATGAACTCCAGCGCGAAGCCGTCTTCGAGGTTTCGGACCACGCGGCCCTGGACCCGGCCGAGCAGGACGATCGATTTCAGCGGCGGGCGGTTCTCGGCGGCGATGGCCGCTCCCGACAGCGACAGGTCGATGATGCGGCAGGTCATCTTGGTGCCGTCCTCGAGCGTCAGCACCGCGATCGGGTTGCGCGGCACGATACGATCGTGGCGGCGGTCCTCCGGCAGGTTGAGGATGTCGCGGTTGGCGAGCCAGGTGAGCTGGGCGGCGAGCTTGTCGCGCTTCCTGGGCGTCGCCCCGATCGTCATGGCGAAGCCATTGTCGATGATGCGGGTGATCTTGCCCTCGACGCGGCCGATATGGTCGAGATAGGCGACCACGCGGTCGCCGACATTGCCGATGCCGGGGGCGAGCAGGGCCAATCCGCCCGGCGACATGTTGATCACCTGGCAGGGGAATTCCCGGCGGTCCGGCAGCATGTAACGGCCGAGCAGGTGCACCTTGACCCGCTGGAAACGCCGTCGTTCCTCGGCGGCCGGAAGAAGTTTTTTGTTCGCCAACGCCATTTTCAACACCCGACCCCCCGCCCGGGCGGAGTCCGGCACGACCCTAAGGTGCATAGGGTTAATGCCGCGTTAGGATCGGGCGCGCCGGTCACGGACGGACACAATACGCTCGAAGAGCCACATCAGCGGACGGTCAGGCCGGTCTTGTTCCCTGCCGATACAACCACAGCAGCAGCGCCAGCAGCACCGCGGCCGAGAGCCCGAGCGACCAGTGAATGCCGATCGCCGCGCCTGATAGCCCGACGGTGATGCCGCTGAAGGCCCGCATCCCGAGCCCGGCCATATTATAAAGGCCGACGACGCGGCCGCGGATGTCGGACGGCGCGTTCAGCTGCACCAGGGCCTGCGCCATGGTGTTGAACGACAGTTCGAAGAAGCCTGCAAAGAACAGCAGCACGATCGCGACGGGATAGACCCGCACCGCCGCGAAGCCGAGCAGTGAGGCGCTCCACAGCATCGCCAGCAGGATCGCGGTGCGCGGCGTGCCCTTCAGCCGGCCCCAGGATTCCAGCGCAATGCCGGCGAGCAGCGCACCGGCGGCGTCGGCCGCGAGCAGCACGCTGTAGGACACGCCGGGGTCGCCATGGCCGAGATCGCCGGCAAAGCCCGGCATCTGGGCGTGATAGGCGTTGCCGATCATGAACGAGGTGAGGCCGGCGAGCCACGTCATCGCGGTCAGCACCGGCTGCGTGCCGATGGCACGGATGGTCAGCGCGATGTCGGCAAGTCCGCGCACGGCGAAGCGCCGCACGGCGATGCTCTTGTCGCGCACCGGCGCCCAGAACAGCCACAGCAGCATCGGCAGGTAGAACAGCGTGTTGAAGATGATGCCGTGCGAGGTGCCGAGGGTGAGCATGATGACGCCGCCGACCGCAGGTCCGACCAGAATGCCGAGATAGCGCGCCATCGCATTCAGCCGCACCGCGCTCGGAAGATCCGCGGGACCGACGAGGTCGTAGAGCAGCAACTGGTTCGGCGTCTGCCACAGCACGCCGGCGCAGCCATGGATCACCAGCAGCAGCATGGCGTGCCACATCTGGATCGTATCGGTGATGAAGAAGAAGCCCCATCCGGCCGAGGCCACGATGAACAGCAGCATGCCGCATTGGATGATCCGCCGCGGATCGAACCGGTCGGCGAGCCCGCCGACCGCGACCGAGAACAGCAGGAACGGCAGCCAGTGCGACAGCACGGCAAATCCGCCCAGCGTCGGCGAATGGAATTTCTGGAACACCACCCAATAGCTGATCACATGCTCGATATTGTCCGCCATCATCGCCAGCACGTAGGCGGTGAACTGGAGCCGGTACGGCACCGACTTCATCGCCGCGAACGAGCCGGACGCGACCACGGGATTTTGGGGAAGGGGGTTCAAGCGGGCACCTGGGTGGGACTTGAGTCGTCCCTACACGTTCGTCGGTGGGCGCTCAAGACACTTGGGTGTGTGTCCTGTAGCCCGGATGAGCGAAGCGATATCCGGGGCAAGCGTCTTCCCGCATGTCGCTTCGCTCATGCGGGCTACAAGGTTGCGGGCTACGAACCTGCTCCTACCCCAGCGACTTCACGTAGACCGCATACGGCACCCCCAGAATATCCGGCGCCTCACGAACCCTGGCAAATCCCATCCGCAGATACATCGGCAGCGCGACCGTCATGATCGGCGTTGTGTGGAGTGCGATGACGCCCGCCTGGTCGCGCTCGGCGCGGCGCAGGCATTCTTCGGTCAATTGCCGGCCGATGCCCTTGCCGCGCGCCGAGGGATCGACCACCAGCATGCGGATCACCGGCCAGGCCGGATCGAAGAACGCCGGCTTCGGGGCTTGCGGACCGACATAGGCCACGGCGCCGACGATCTGGCCGCTATCTTCGGCAACGATGATCTCGCCGGTCTTGGCAAGCTCCGGCATCTTCGCGACATTGGTGGTAAACAACGGCCAGTCGGAAAAGTCCTGCTCGAATTGCGCGAAGGCCGCCAGCGCGACGCGCCTGATCGCTTCCGCATCCACTGGCTGATAGTCACGCAGCATCGGCGTTGTCCTCGTAGCCCGATATCCGGGGCCGCTGCTCCCGCATATCGCTTTGCTCATGCGGGCTACGAGACTCGCGCTTGGCACGACCGCGCATCTCACATACGCTTCGCCCCACGCCCGCACCAATCAATCATAACAGACGGGCAGCGAGGACACACCATGGAGCACATCCGCGTCTGCACTCACGCAGGACCGGGCTCGGAGCCTGTCATCCGCACCGTGCCGTGGCCGAAGGTCGGCCGCAAGGCCGCGCTGATCAAGATCGGTGCCTGCGGGGTGTGCGGCACCGACCTGCACATCCTCAAAGGTCACTGGCCGAAGCCGCTGCCCTGGCCGTTCACGCTGGGCCACGAGCTCGGCGGCATCATCGTCGAATGCGGCGAGGAGTTTTCCGAGGACTTCATGAGCAAGCCGCTGACCGTCGGCTCGAAGGTGATGATCCCGCCGCTGATGCCGTGCGGCCGCTGCTATTACTGCATCCATTACCCGCAGACCGCCAACAAGTGCCTGACGCCGGTCTATTACGGCCGCTATCTCGGCTTCGACAAGGCGCCTCACATGTGGGGCGGCTGGGCCGAATATGTCTATGTCGACCTCGACATGCTGCCGGGCACCAAGATCTACAAGCTGCCCGACGACATGTCGTTGCGGCTGGGCGCACTGTCGGAGCCGCTGACGTCCTGCATCCGCGCCTTCAACCGCGCCAGCCGCGCCGGCGGTTTTTCCTGGGGCGACACGGTGGTGATCCAGGGCTCCGGCCCGATCGGCATCCTGGCGGTCGCGGCCGCGCGGGAGATGGGGGCAGGGCGCGTGATCTGCGTCGGCGCGCCGGAGGAGCCGCGGCTCAAGCTCGCCCGCGCGTTCGGCGCGGAGGCGACGGTGAACATCGAGGAACTGAAATCACCGCAAGATCGCATCGCGCGCGTGCGCGAGATCGTAGGCGGCTTCGGCGCCGATCTCGTGATGGATTGCTCCGGACATCCGACCGCCGGCCCCGAAGGCATCGAGATGCTGCGCGACGGCGGCACCTATGTCGAGATGGGCCAGTTCACCGACGCCGGCTCGATCGACACGTCGTGGCACCGCATCTGCACCAAGGACCTCAACGTGCTCGGATCCTGGGGCTTTACCGCCAACGATCTGCCGCTCGGCGTCGACATGCTTTACCGCACGGCTGGCAAATATCCGTGGCTGAAGATGCAGACGATCTATCCGTTCACGGAAGAGGGCGTCGCGCAGGCGGTGAGGGATGCGATGGCGATGAAGACGGTGAAGTCCACGATCGTGCCGTGGCCGGAGCTGGTGGAGTGAAGATCTGTAGCCCGGATGAGCGAAGCGACATCCGGGACCTTTGTTGACGAGGCTTTCCCGCATGTCGCTTCGCTCATGCGGGCTACGTGCGGGCGTTTGGAATGAAGGATACGACGATGGACGAACAGATACCCGAACCAAACCAGCGCACCCGCTCCCCCTTCCATGCCATTCGCGCGATCGACTACACCGTCATCTTCGTGCGCGACATGGCGGCGATGCGCCGCTTCTACGAGGGCGTGCTCGCCTTTCCGCTGCTGCGCGAGCTCTCGCCGAACTGGATCGAGTACGGTCTGGGCGGCAACACGCTGGCCCTGGCAAGGCCGAGCCGAATCGCGGCGGACGCGCCGGTCCCGCCCGGCACTGCATCGCTGCAACTGGCCTTCAGGGTGTCCGCGGCCGAGGTCGACCAGTGCGCCGACGAGCTGGTTCGGCAGGGTGTTGAGCTGCTGTCGCCGCCGACGAACCAGTCCTTTGGACATCGGACGCTGTTCTTCCGCGACCCCGACGGCAATTTATTGGAGGTGTACGCGGAGATCTGAGCGGGAGCCGATGCCCAAAAAGTTCCATCCGATATCCCCGAACTATTCACGCAGGGGTGAAACTTAAGCCCAAGTTCCGGCTTTCACTTCGCGGGAGAGGTGCCGTGAAGCGAATCCTGAAACCTGTCACTTACGTCCTGGCTGCGATCTACTTCCTGGTGGATGCGATCTTCATGGCCGTGGCGAGGCCGATTGCGCGCTGGATCGGGCGGCACTTCGAATTCAGGCAATTGCGCGCCTGGATCAAATCGTTGCCGCCTTATCCGTCGCTCGCCTTGTTCTCCGTGCCCGTCATTATTCTGGAGCCGGTCAAGCCGGTTGCTGCGTACCTCGCCGCAACCGGTCAGGTCCTGAGCGGTGCCCTGACTTTCATTGTCGGCGAATTGCTCAAGCTGGTGCTGGTCGAGCGCCTGTTTCATCTCACGCGCGACAAGCTGATGCGAATTCCCGCTTTTGCCTGGAGTTACGGAAAATACGCCGCCGCGAAGGCGTGGCTGCAGGCGACCGAAGCCTGGCGCGCCATCCGAGCCCTGGCCCGCGCGGCCAAGGATGCTGTTGCGCGCGCAAGAGCCAGGTTGGTCGGCAGCTTCAGCAAACTGGCGACCTCCAGGGATTAAGGCCGCGCCAGGCGTGTTGCCCGCTATGCCAGCTTGCGCGCCGCGGCGGTTGCCTTGTCGCCCGTGTTCGGTGTGCCGGTCGGCTCGATCAGCATCAGGTGAACCTCCTCGCGCGCCACCGGGCGATGCTCGACGCCTTTGGGCACGACGTAGAGTTCGCCCGGACCGAGCGTCACCGTGCGATCCCGCAATTCGATGTCCAGATTGCCTTTGAGGACCAGAAAGAAATCGTCGGTGTCCTCGTGCTTGTGCCAGGTGAACTCTCCCTTCACCTTCACCACCATCACGTCGCAATCGTTGAAGGTCGTGATCGTGCGCGGCGACCAATAGTCCTGAAAGGTCGCGAGCTTGTCGGTAAGCGATATGCTGTCGGCCATGGGCCCTCCGGTGCTGTTCTTTCGCGAGGCACGATTTGGGATCGAATAGCCGACGCGACAAGACTTGTATCCGGTTAGCCGGTCGATCGCTTGATCCCGGCTGCCGAGATCCAAGGGTGCCGGTTAAGTCAGCGGTGCGGGCTCCCTGTATCGATCTCGCTCTCCTTCACCACCGCCGCCCCCACCACCTTCGTGCCCTCCAGCTCCCGTACGATCCGATCATCCGGCCCCACGACACCGAGATCGAATTCGCGATCCGGCGTGACGAGAACCACGCGCTGGCCGACGATCACGACCACCGTCATGTCGCAGGTCTCGCCTTCGACGGCCCATGCGCGGATGTCGTCGGCGAAGGGCTCCTTGCGCCAGGCGTCGGGAAAGCCCGGGTCGCATCGGACTTCGATGCCATCCTCCGACGTGGTCAGGACCAGCTTCGACCGGCTTGACTTCCAGCGCTCGTCGAGGAGATCGTTGACCAGCCACAAGCAGGCGAAGTTCTCACATTCGGCCGGACGCTCGGCGTAGATGGCGCAGCCGCGGCCGGGCTTGCAGTGCCGGCACCAGGCATTCGCGGGCTTGGCCAGCGTCTCGATGCCCATCACCTTGCAGCAGAGCGTGCAATCGCCGCAGGTGCGTTTGACGGAAGAGGTCATGCGCGCATTCCCGGCACGTCCAATCGCGCACAATTTAAGCGAGGCGGCCGCGAAAATCAGCCGCTTTGGGGCAAAAGCTCACTATATGCAGCAAAACGGCCCGGAAATGCTGCATTTAGTAGGTCGAGCGGCCGGTAAGCTTATTCGCGATGTCGCCAAAGCCATGCGTCATAGGCATGGTGATTTGCCCGCGCTTGGCGTAAAGAGCGTCCAAATCAAATCACCACGCGTGCGGCCGGACCATTTGCCGAGCACGCAGCTTCAGGTCGCGCGGCTCGACGTTCCGCGCCTGGACCAACCAAGGTTTATCCCGTGTCATTCCCGACCATGAGTGCGCCGCTCGCCCGAGCTTTGGCCGAGCGCAACTACGACCGTCCGACCCCCGTTCAGCTCGCTGTGCTCACCGAGGAGGCCGCGGGCCACGACCTCCTGGTTTCGGCCCAGACCGGCTCCGGCAAGACCCTCGCTTACGGACTGGCCCTGGCCAAGGATCTGCTTGATGGCACCGAGCGGTTCGAGCGGGCGGGCGCGCCGCTCGCCCTGATCGTGGCGCCGACCCGCGAGCTTGCCTTGCAGGTTCAGCGCGAACTGGCCTGGCTGTACGAGCACGCAGACGGGCGCGTCGTCTCCTGCGTCGGCGGCATGGATCCGCGGCGCGAGCAGCGTGAGCTGGCGGCCGGTGCGCACATCGTCGTCGGCACGCCCGGCCGGCTGTGCGATCATTTGCGCCGGGGCCGCCTCGACATCTCCGAATTGAAGGCCGTCGTCCTCGACGAGGCCGACGAGATGCTCAATCTCGGCTTTCGCGAGGACATGGAGTTCATCCTCGAGACCACGCCGGAGACGCGCCGCACCCTGTTGTTCTCGGCGACGTTTCCGCGCGGCATCGTCGCGCTGGCCAAGCAGTATCAGCAGCAGGCGTTCCGGATCGAGGTCGCGGGCGACGAGGGCGGTCACGCCGATATCGAGTATCGCGCGATCCGGATCGCCCCCGCCGATGTCGAGCACGCGGTCGTCAACGTGCTGCGCTTCTTCGAGGCGCCGAGCGCGCTGGTGTTCTGCAGCACGCGCGATGCCGTCCGGCATTTGCAGGCGGCGCTGCTGGAGCGTGGCTTCTCCGTCGTCGCGCTATCAGGCGAATTGACGCAGAACGAGCGCACCCTGGCGCTCCAGTCGCTGCGGGATGGGCGTGCCCGCGTCTGCGTGGCGACCGACGTCGCCGCCCGCGGCATCGACCTGCCGAGCCTCGACCTCGTCATTCAAGCCGACCTGCCCAACGACGCCGAAGTCATGCAGCATCGCTCGGGCCGTACCGGACGTGCGGGCCGAAAGGGGACGAGCGTCCTGCTGGTGCCGCCCGCACGGCGGCGGCGTGCGGAGCTGCTGCTCAATCTCTCAGGCATCGATGCTGTCTGGGGAACGGCGCCCCAGGCGGACGAGATCCGCAAGCTCGATCACGAGCGCATGAAGGACGTGCTGTTCACCGAGGAGACGACGCCCGACGATCTGGCGCTGGCGCAGGCGTTGTTGGCCGAGCGTTCGGCTGAAGATATTGCCGCCGCGCTGGCGCGGCTCTATCGCGCGCGGCTACCGTCGCCCGAAGACATCATCGATCCCGGCGAGCGAACCGGCCGGCCGCGCGAGGATCGCGGTCGCGACAATGTCCGGGCACCTGGCGGCGACGATCGCGCCGAACGGCGACCCAAATCGGGGAAATCGTCGTCGAAACACGGCATGGCGGAGGGCAGCGTCTGGTTCCGCGCCAATATCGGACGAAGAAAGAACGCAGAAGCACGCTGGCTCCTGCCGATGATCTGCCGTCGTGGCGGCATCGACAAGGGCGACATCGGCGCCATCAAGATCATGGACACGACGACCGAGTTCCAAATTTCCGAGCGGGTCGCGGACTCCTTCGCTGCCAAGATCAAGCGTCCGGACAAGGAAGACAATATCCGCCTCGAACCGATGGCGGATGCGCCGCAGCGGCAAGCGCCTTCGGAAGAGCGGTCAAAGCCGCCTCGGCGCGAGAGCGGCGACAGCGATCATCGTGAACGTCGCGACGATCGCCCGCGCGAGGCGGGATTCAAGCCGCGCAGCAAGGCTTTCGGCGAGCGCGGGCCGAAATTCGACGATGCTCCTGCTTTCGGGAAGAAAAAGAAGCATAAGAACAAGCCCGGCCACGCTGGACAGCCGCCTGCGGTCACTGCGTGGCCTGTGAAGGGCGCGCCCGGAAAGAAGACAAAGAAGAAGCATCGGGGCTGAGCCGAGGCGCGTCACGTCGCGGCGAGGTCGCGGAGCATGTAGGTGGCGCTTTCGCCGTAGCCTGCGAGCTTTGCGCGCAGCTCCGCATCCGCCGTGACGGGCCGAAAGCCGAAATGTTCCCACAGCGGCCGCGTGGCGTAGACCGAGACCAGCGCGAGAGCGGCGATGCCCGACGCGCGCGCAAGTTCCTCCATCTTCGCGACATATGTACGCGCTGCGCCGCCACGATGATCCGGCAGCACGGCGACGTCGTGCACATAGAGGCAGTCCGCATCATCGGGCAGTCGTTCGAGGAATCCATCGAGCGGCGGAATCCGGTGCCGGCGCCAGGGATGCGAAAGTCCGTAGCCGGCGATCTCCTCGTCCGCAATGAGCACATGGCAGCCATCGGGATAGAGCCGCATCTTCTCCGCGAACACCTCGGGGCGTTCAGGCAGATCGGGATGGATGCGCGCCGCGATCGCGCCGATCGCGGGCAGGTCGGAGATGTGCGCGGGACGCCAATGCGGCTTGCTCATGTCGGTCCGTCGTTCCGTCTCACTCATTCCAGTTTATTCCGGCACGATGATGCGTGCAGCGAAAAATTTCTTTGCCGCGCGCAGAGGAATATGACGGCTCGCGCGGCGTCCTACCCATGCAAGCCAATTGCATGACAGGAGAGACCATGACGACATCCCCGATCCGCCTTGCGCTCACGCTCGCCGTGTCGCTCGCAATCATTCCCGCCGCCTTCGCCGCGCCGCCGACGAAAACCGGCAAGACCGACAAGGGCAACGTGCTCACCGACGCCAAGGGCATGACGCTCTACACCTTCGACAAGGACGCGGACGGCAAGTCGGCCTGCAACGGACCTTGCGCGACGAACTGGCCGGTGCTGAAGGCCGAGGCCAGCGATGCCGCCGGCGACGGCTACACCATCATCACGCGCGACGACGGTTCCAGGCAATGGGCCTACAAGGGCAAGCCGCTCTATACTTTCGCCAAGGACACCAAGCCCGGCGACATCACCGGCGACGGTTTTCTCAACGGCGCCTGGCACCTGGCGATGCCGTGAGCGATTGAAAGCACGGGCCTGATATCGCTGTGGCAGGCGACGTCCGGCCCGATAGCGCAGGCGGCGTCTCGGGCGAGGAATTCTATCGCGCCGGGGGAGGGCCGGCGGCCCCTTCCGGCAGTTCCGGCGTCGCGTCCTTGGGGTCGTACCAGCTTGCCGCGTCCGAGCGCCAGATGTGAGCGTGCGCGGGGCCCGCGACCGGCGCATCCAGGCATCCCATGCGCAACAGCACGTTCGGCTGCGCGATCCGTTCTGCCGTGATGTGCGAGCCGCAGCGGGTGCAGAAGCGGCGGAATTTGCCGGGCGAGGACTCGAATGCGGCGAGCAACTCGTCGCCGCGCACCCACCGGAACGCCGCGCGTGGCACCGGCATCACGCTGGAAAACGCCGACCCGTGCGTCTTGCGGCAGGTCTGGCAATGGCAATGCACGAAGGGTGCGGGCTCCGCATCCACTTCATACGCAACGGCGCCGCACAGGCAACTTCCGGTCAGCATGCTCTCCCCGCAGGTCAGTTCTTCCACGGAAGGCAGTCTAGTCGCGGAGACGGCGGCGGTGAAGCAGCGCAAACGATCGCCTTATGCGTGCGATTTACAGTGCGCAAACCGCGCCGGGCACGCGTAAGTCGGGCCGCGCGCCTTGTAATCCATGGTTTCGTAGCCATTTCGGGCTGACATCCAGCCGAAAGGGCGTTTCGAATGAAGTTCCGTGTCGGATTCGAAATGCTCTACGATTTCCCGCAGCCAACGCCGATGATCATGGTGCTGGGCACGCATTTCACGCGTGCCTCCGATGTCATCGTGCCGGATTTCCTGACCACAATGCCTGCGGTCGAGATCACACCCTATCGGGACATGTTCGGCAATTGGTGCAGCCGCATGGTCGCGCCGGCCGGCCGCGTGCGCCTTGCCGCCGATGGCGTGGTTCGCGACAACGGCCTGCCGGACCCGGTGGTTGCGTCGGCGGTTCAGCACAGGATCGAAGAGCTGCCTTCCGATACGCTGGTTTATCTGCTCGGCAGCCGCTACTGCGAGACCGACCGGCTCTCGGAGATCGCCTGGAAGCTGTTCGAGAAGACGCCCCCGGGGTGGGCGCGGGTGCAGGCGATCTGCGATTTCGTTCACGGCCACATCGCTTTCGGCTACGAGCACGCGCGCGCCACCAAGACGGCGTGGGAGGCATACCAGGAGGGCAAGGGCGTCTGCCGCGACTATGCCCACCTCGCCATTGCGTTCTGCCGCTGCATGAACATTCCGGCACGGTATTGCACCGGCTATCTGAGCGACGTCGGCACGCCGCAGCCTTGGGCGGTGGGCGATTTCGCCGGCTGGTTCGAGGCCTTCATCGGCGGCCGCTGGCACACTTTCGACCCGCGCAACAACGTGCCGCGGCAGGGCCGCATCCTGATCGCTCAGGGGCGCGATGCCTGCGACGTTCCGATCACGCAGACTTTCGGCCCGAACGAGCTGGCCAGCTTCAAGGTCTGGACCGACGAGATCGCATGATGGCCGGTCATTTCCATTCGCCGGCGAGCTTGGCTCACGCAGCCGGCGCCGGCACCAGTCCGTAGCGCAGCATCGTCTCTTTCATCTTCACGGGATCGGGTGGCGCGCCGGCCGACAGGAGCGCTGCCATCTCGGTGAAATATTGCGGTCCCAGCACCCCGGGGCTCAGGATGCACAGGCATGTCGCAGGCCCCGTCGAACGGTTGATAAAGCCGTGCACGATGCCGCGCTTGATGAAGGCTGAGGCTCCGGGGCCAAGATCGGTCTGCTGGCCGTCGATCGTCCAGGTCGAGACGCCGGACAGCCCGTAGATCGTTTCATCCCAGCGGTCGTGATAGTGCGGGATCGGCATCCGCGCATTCGGCTGCAACGTCATTTCGAAGATATCGACGCTGCCGCCGGTGTCGTCCTTGCTGTGCAGGAAGCGGAGCTCGAGCGTACCGAAACTGATGATGTCGGGCATGGCTGTTTCGTCCAGGTGAGAGAGGCTGCATCGAGATCGCGGCGCTCGCTCACGTCGAAACGAAATCTACCGCAGCCCTTCATACACGATCAGCCTGCGTACGACCGGCCAAATTTGTCGCACAGGGTCCGTTGCAGGCCGACTTGCCGGCTGAGCAGGCGGCAGAACATTCCGGCTCAAACGGCTCCGGGGATCGACGCCCCTGAATAGCTCGCCGGCGCTGATCTGAAGTTGGCGCATGCAATTACAACAACTTTAAAGACGCAGGATTCTCGCTGCGCCGCTTCGTCGCATTATTCGAATTAATTCAAATCGAGAGTCCGAAAGCGAACCGAAGCGTCGACTTTCGTAGGGCATAGTTGGCTCCGGCAGGGGGCGAGAGCGCAATATCCGCAGCAGCATCCCACCATCGTGAAAGTTGAGGAAGTTGCGTCCCCATCCGGACGCGTCGGGGAGTCTTCAATCCATTGTCTAGTTTCGCTTGAAAGGATGAAAGCCCGTGAGTGATGCCGATATGAAAGCCGAAACGAATGCCGCTCCGCTGAATGGGACGGCGAACGGAAATACAAAGCTCAAGTTCGACATGCCGTTTTTCAACATCCAGGCAATCTTCGGCGATCTCGCCGCGCCGGCCGCGACACGGGCCAAGGCAAATTTCGAGCAGATGAAGGTGACGTCCGAGGAGATCACCACGGCTCTCTGCGACGCCTGTTCGACCAATGCCAGGCGTTCCGCCGATTACGGCACCAAGCTCATCGAAATATCCAACACCAATACCAGCACCGCGCTGGAATTCTTCTCCCAGCTTGCGGATGCGAGGTCGTTTGCGGACCTCGTGAACCTCTCCACCGCACACGGTCGCAAGACCTTTGAAGCGGCTTCCGCCCAGAACCGGGAGCTTTGGGACCTGGCCCAGAAGGTCGCGACCGAGACGGCCGAGCCGATCAAGAACAGCTTCAACCGGGTACTGCGTAGGGCTGCTTGAATCGAAGCTGCCGGCCACGTGGATCGGCTGGACGAGCGTCTTCGCGAGAAGAGACGCCGTCCAGCCGATGGCGGCCGGCCTCGCCGTGAGGTGATGCCAAGCTGGAGGGAAATCAGGATGGGTATGGTGATGATCAAGTGCCCGGAAACCGGGAGCGCTATTCCGACGGGCATCGAGATGGATGGCGACAGGTTTCGCTGCAGTGCGGTCTTTTTCTCGCGCACCTATTGCCGGATGTGCGCGGCGACGCACGAGTGGTTCGCCAGGGAGGCCTGGGTCTACGAGTCGGTCTTGGCGAACGGGAAGTCCGGGGGCGGGCAGCCATTCCGCGCCGGCGCGGCGTGAAGGATCCTTACCGCGTCCTGCGACACGATCCGATCGATCCTGCGGCTCATCACCTTGTAGCATTCGCAAGCGACGGCCTCGAGCCGTTGCCTGTCGATTTCGAGCTGGCCGCGCCGATTTGATTTGATGGCCCTTGATGCGCGAAGTGCGCTCACGACGTGCGTGACCGTGGTGCGCCGGACGCCGAGCAATTCCGACAGCGTCTCCTGGGTCAGGGGCAGGATGTCACCGCCATCCGTCCGGTCGTGAATGTGAAGCAGCCAGCGGGCGAGGCGCGCTTCGACGGA
The DNA here is from genome assembly GCF_028128935.1 of Bradyrhizobium sp. CCBAU 11361. NCBI lineage: Bacteria > Pseudomonadati > Pseudomonadota > Alphaproteobacteria > Hyphomicrobiales > Nitrobacteraceae > Bradyrhizobium > Bradyrhizobium sp. CCBAU 11361. The sequence continues at coordinate 7,698 of NZ_LBJZ01000159.1, read as the reverse complement.
GTGCAGCGCGTTGCAGGCCGCCACGTGCAGGAATTGCGTCATCATCGCCCTGGTCACAATCTGAACCGCGCTTGCGATGGCGGGACTGCGTTCGAGCGCCGCTTGAAATCGCGCCGGTGAGATCTGCAGTGCGGTCCCGGCCACGCGGACAACCGCCGTCAGGGGAGATCGGACGGGGCCGAGCGCCGTCATGAGTCCGACGGCGCCGTCGTTGCCGATCACCGCGGTTGCCGCCGTCTGTCCGTTCGGCAACTCCATGATGAGGGCGATCGCGCCGCTGCAGGGGAAGTAAAGGTGCTCGATCCGGTCGCCCGATCGAACGAGGACTGCGTCGTGCAGGAGCGGTACTTTTCGTAAATGCGGTGCGAGCAAAGCGAAGTCGGCCGGCGGTAACGCAGCTAACAGGCGATTACCAACTCTTGTCGCGCGCTCCATCACGGGAGTAGCCCCTCGACGGAGGCTCGGCGGCGAGCGAATGCATCGTCACCGGCCGAGCCGCGTTGCCGCGCCGACGCTTGCCACGGCAAGTGGACCAACGCATTTCAACAGGCAAGGTTCCAATGACGGATCGCGCGCCCGCGCGCCGGCGCGGTTTGACTTTCAATCGACGCGCGCGCTGAAAATCTGGTCGGCGGTTTGCAAAAACTGCGCGCCCGACACGAGGGCTGCTCCTACCGCAACCCCTCATACACCATCAGCCCGCGGGCGATCTGCAATTTGCGGATCGCGCGCGGCAGCAGCTTCTCCGGCTGGTGCAGATAGCGCCAGGAGGTGAGGGTGAACGGGCCAAGCGCGCCGCATTCGTCGTCGAACGGTGCGAGCACGCCGGTGACGCTGACAGGCGTGTGCGGCCGGGCGTTGAAGGGGAGCAGCAACAACTCCAGATGCGCCTTGCTGCCGTCCTCGCGCGCGGCGGTGACGCCGGCGATCGCACCCAGCGTCTCGTCGGCGACGACAGTCGTGATCTCCCCGATCTCGCTGCGGCTGGCATCGGTGAACAGCGCCGCAAAGCTCTGGTCCTTGAGGTCGAGCCCGGCAAGCGCGCAGACGCGGGTGCCGGCGACGCGGAACGGGAAGCCGAGTTTTGGTTCGCAGGACAGCACGAAGATGTCGCCGAGCAGGCCGCGGACTGCGGCCGGGTCGATGTCGGCCCGGTCAGGGGCCCGCGCAGTGCCGCGCTTCTTGTCCCAATATGCGAAGAACGCGCGGCTCGACGGATGTTTCATGACTGAACGCTTACCCCGGGGCGCAACCTCGCGGGACAAACCTGTCCCGCTTCAGTGCACCCGCGATCCCTTTGTTGTTGTGCAGGAGGGGATTTGCAGCGTCCATGCCGCGAGGGCGTTTTAGCCGCTCCGGGCGGTGTCTTTGCGTCGTTAACGTTAAATTAACTATGCGCTTTCCGTGTCCCGCAGCCCTGCTATGGTGACCGCGGTCGCAAGCCTCGCCGCTTTTCTCCAGGTTCTCGGCGGGGCCTGTACACAGGCGTCAAACAGTTTGGTCATGGGCCGCGGGGAGGGGTGGGGATACACCTTATTCCTCTGGCAACCGGAAGGCCGACACGGACAGGCAGGGCTTTCCCAGGGCCCTGCCTTTTCCTTTTGTGCACTTGCGCAAGGCCGGCAAAGGCGACTATCTCCAAGCTTACCGCTCCGATCGCGCCTGAAAGCGAGCTGCCTTGGATTCCCCGCAAGATTCTCCGCCGCACGATCCTCAGCCGGACGTGCCGGCCGTCGTCGAGGCGGCTCCGCGCGAGCCGATCCTAACGCTACCGTTCGCGTTGACCGCCTATATCGTCCTGCTGGCACTGATCCATCTGCGGGTGCTGCTGCCGCCGGAACTGGAGAACTGGACCATCGACGTCTTCGGCTTCATCCCGAAGCGCTACGATTCCTCGCTGCTCAATCTGCAGATCCCCGGCGGCGCCGGCGCCAAGGTCTGGAGCTTCGTCACCTATTCGCTGCTGCACGCCAATCTGACCCATCTCGGCTTCAACGTGCTGTGGCTGCTGCCGTTCGGCAGCGCGCTGGCGCGGCGTTTTGGCACGATCAGGTTCTTCCTCTTTCTGGCGGTGACGGCGGCGGCCGGCGCGCTCGCCCATCTCGTCACCCATGAGCATGCGGTGGCGCCGATGATCGGCGCTTCGGCCTCGGTGTCGGGCGCGATGGCGGCGGCGATCCGCTTTGCCTTCGTTCGCGGCAGCTTCCTGTCGTTCAGCCGTTCGGACGCCGATACCGCTGCAAGGGTTCCAGCCCTGCCGCTGTCGCGCGCGCTGCGCGACGGGCGGGTGGTCGGCTTCCTCGCGGTGTGGTTCGGCGTCAACATCATCTTCGGCGTCGGTGCGATCGGCATCGATGCCGAAACCACGAGCGTCGCCTGGCAGGCGCATATCGGCGGCTTCTTCGCCGGCCTGTTGCTGTTCGCGCTGTTCGATCCGGTGCCGCGCGTGCGAAACGATGCTGCGGATGCGTCATCACGGGACGTTTCAGACCGAGTTTGAAGCGGCGCTTGCGGCGCGGCCCGAATTCATCCATCATTCGCGCGAAGAATGTTCCGAAGCGACAGGCCGCTAGCGGCGATGCTTCGCAAAGCGCCTGAAGCGTGAAACCAGCGCCTAAACTGTTAGTTGAAGACTCGAGGAACAAGTCCCGACTGCCGAAAGGCGGACGGCTCCGATTCAGGGAGGCGACAATGACGGTACGTTCCATTCTCAATACCAAGGGCCACCAGATCATGAGCGTCGAGTCCGACGCCAAGCTGGCCGCCGCGGTCAAACTGCTCGGCGAGAAGAAGATCGGCGCGGTGCTGGTGATGGACCAGAGCCGGCTGGAAGGCATCCTGTCCGAGCGCGACATCGTGCGCGTGATCGGCGAGCGCGGCGCCGGCGCGCTGGACGAGCCGGTCTCCCAGGTCATGACCCGCAAGGTCGTGACCTGCAAGGAGACCGATACGGTCGCCGAGCTCATGGAGACGATGACGACAGGCAAGTTCCGCCATCTGCCAGTGGTCGACAACGGCAAGGTGGTCGGCCTGATCTCGATCGGCGACATCGTCAAGCGCCGCGTCCAGGAATACGAGTCCGAGCAGGAAGCCCTGCGCGACTACATCAAGACGGCCTGACCGCCGTCATTCGCCGGCTTTGGGCGCCGCGCCCTCGGGCGGCGGCGCCAGCGCATGGATCGCCTCCTGGATCGAGTCCAGCGCACGCTCGGCGGCGCGGGTGCCGAGCGCGATGAGGTCGTCGGTGCGGTGGAAGTCGAACCAGCCGAACTGGCCGACCCGCGGTGTAATCAGCAGGTCCGGAGGATCGCCGGCGAGGCGGGCGCGGGTGATGCGGTCCTGCATGATGTTGAAGGCGTCAACCATCACCGAGGAGAGACCGGGCCGGTCCCCGCCGCCAAAGAACTCGCGCTTTACCGTCTTCTCGGGCGAGAAGAATCTCGGGAAGCGCCGTTTTGGCGTCGTCTCTTCGGCCGCAGGGGCGGCCGGTCCGGGTGCCGCGCCGTGCGAATAGACCGTCGTCGAATAGGTGAAGATGTCGCTGGAAAGATTTGCAGCGATGACGATTTCAGCGCCGAGCGCCCGCGCTGCCGAGACCGGCACCGGATTCACCAGCGCGCCGTCGACCAGCCAGCGATCGCCGATCAGCACGGGTGAGAAGATGCCGGGCAGGGCGTAGGAGGCGCGCATCGCGTCGACCACGCGGCCGCGTGTCAGCCAGATCTCGTGGCCGGTGCGAACCTCGGTCGCGACGGCGGCGAACTTGATCGGAAGGTCCTCGATCAAGGTCTGGCCGCACGCTGCCTCGAGCCGGGTCGCCAGCTTCTCGCCGCCGATCAGACCCGAGCCGTTGAGGCGGATGTCGAGATAACCAAGGATGTTGCGCATGCCTTGTAGACCGCGGCCCCACTCCTCCAGCGTATCGAGCTTGCCGGACGCATAAAGGCCGCCGACCACGGCGCCAATCGAGGTGCCGACCACGACGTCGGGCACGATACCGTTGGCGAGCAGGGTCCTGATGATGCCGATATGGGCGAAGCCGCGCGCCGCGCCGCCGCCAAGGGCGAGGCCAATGACCGGCCGGCGAATGCTGCCGAGGCCGATCTTCTCGCTGTTCGAGCCATTCGCGCCGCGGCCCTTCAATCTGTCGAGCACCAGAACTCTCCTACGCGTGGCCAGCCCGCACCACCAGATTAGGCATAGCACCTGCTCTGCGCCAGAACCGGGGCGAAGCATGGTTTATGCCGCTTTGGAGAGGGCGCTGGGCAGGAGTATGGCGAGGGGCGGTTGCCTCCTGTCTAATCACGCAGGCGTCAACCGGGTTCCATCAACCGTGGCGGGGCCGTATTTCCTGGGGTATCAGAGGCTTGAATTTGCCGCGTTTTCGGTGAAAAGCAGGTGGCATGACTATCGGGGGTGACGGCATCATCGGATGGCGGCGCAGCGTATCGCTGCTGCCGGCGCTGATCCTTGCCGCGTGCCTCGTTATCCTGGGTCAAGGCGTTGCCCAGGCGCAGCTTTTCTCCGATCGCCCGCCGCCGGTGCCCCCCGCGTCGGTGCCCGACCCCGGCGGCGCCGTCAGCCTGGCGCCACCCTCCGGGCCGGGGGCGGCTCCCCCCAGCCTGCCGCCGACCCTGATGCAGCCGGTGTCCCCCAGCATGCCGCCACCCGCGGTCACGACCGTGCCGCCGGCCGCGCCGCTCAATGCCGCCGTGCCCGGACAGGGCGTGCTGTCGCTGACCGCCAAATACGGCAAGGACACCCCCCCGATCACCAGCGGCCTGGTCTGGCGCGTGTTCGCCGACCGTCCCGACGAGAACGGCACCTTCAAGCTGATCCGCGAGGATCGCAGCGCTACGCCCAACATCGTGCTGCCGCCCGGCAATTACGTCGTGCACGTCGCCTTCGGGCTCGTCAGCGCGGTGCGCACCGTCAGCCTGAAGGCCGAGACCGATCGCGAATCGTTCGTGCTGCCGGCTGGCGGCCTGCGCATCGAGGGCCGTGTCGGCACCAGCCGCATTCCGCAGAACCAGATCTCGTTCGCGATCTACAAGGGCAGCCAGTTCGAATCCGGCGAGCGCGCCTCGCTGGTGCCGAATGTCGCCGCCGGCGACGTCGTGCTGATACCGGAGGGCACCTACTACATCATCTCCAACTATGGCGACGCCAATTCGGTGGTGCGCTCGGACATCCGCGTCCAGGCCGGCAAGCTCACCGACGTCACCATCACCCACCGCGCCGCCGTCATCACGCTCAAGCTCGTCAGCGACAAGGGCGGTGAGGCGCTCGCCAACACCGCCTGGTCGGTGCTCACCCCAGGCGGCGACGTCATCAAGGAATCGATCGGCGCCTTCCCTCGCGTCGTGCTCTCGGAAGGCGAATACCGCGCCATCGCCAAGAACGAGGGCAAGGTCTACGAGCGCGGCTTCAACGTCGTCAACGGCGTCGACGGCGAAGTCGAAGTCGTCGCGCGCTGATCCCGGGTGAGGGGGGCCGCGAGTCGCCCTGCCGATATCGCGTTAGGTCGCTCCACCTCGTCATTGCGAGCGCAGCGAAGCAATCCAGAGTCTTTCCGCGGAACGATTCTGGATTGCTTCGCTGCGCTCGCAATGACGAGGAGGGGAGGTCACGAGTCCGATCATCACCGTCGATCCCGACGTGCCGGTCGAGGACACCGCGGGCGCGGTGAAGGACCTGATCCGCGACGGCAAGGTCCTGCATTTCGGCCTGTCGGAGGCGGGCGCGCAGACCATCCGCCGCGCCCATGCGGTGCAGCCCGTGACCGCATTGCAAAGCGAATATTCGCTGTGGTGGCGCGAGCCGGAGCAGGAGATCCTGCCGACGCTGGAAGAGCTCGGCATCGGCTTCGTTCCCTTCAGCCCGCTCGGCAAGGGATTCCTGACCGGCGCGATCACCGAAAGCACGACGTTCGACAAGAGCGACTTCCGCAACATCGTACCGCGCTTCTCATCCAGCGCACGAAAATCGAACCAGACCCTGGTCGATCTGCTCGGCGAGATCGCAGCAGCGAAGAAAGTGACGCCGGCGCAGATCGCGCTGGCCTGGTTGCTGGCGCAGAAGCCGTGGATCGTGCCGATCCCGGGCACCACCAAGCTGCACCGGCTCGAGGAGAATGTCGGCGCGGCCGCGGTGACGCTGTCGGAGGCGGATCTCGCTGCGATTGCGGCAGTGCTGGCCAAGGTCGCGGTGCAGGGTGATCGCTATCCTGCGCATCTCCAGGCGCGAGTCGGCCGCTGACATCTCGCATCAACGCCCGGTGAGTGTTCGCTTACCGGGCGTTCTCGTCCTGTGTTCGGATTTGAATACCACTGTCAGCGCTATCAAGCGCTCGAACGGCCTTAAAACACCGGAAGCATCGGCTTATTCCACAGGCGTCGCGACTTCGTCACAGCCGGTGCAAGATGCGCGTTTTCGACAATCAATTTTATTCTCTTTCCATCCTGCTGCGTTATATGTCGAGCATCCGTCTAACGGGGGAGGCCGGAGCAGGCGTGTGCGCTTGCGAGACCGGCAGGAGCAGGGACCAAGCCCGTCGGCATGTTCGAAGTGATCCTCACCAGGCGTAAGCGGTTTGGCTGGCGATGGCAGGTGTGCGACCAGTCCGGCAAGATATTTGCCGACGGGTTCGAGCGCACCCGGCCGTCCGCCAAATATCATGGCGAGCGCGCATTGTTCTTCCTGTTGTCGCAGGCCTACTTGCGCAACCGCTCGGCGGCGTCCAGCGAGGACTAACAGCGTCCGCAGTTCCGTAGCCCGGGTGAGCGGAGCGATACCCGGGACAGCTCGTGCCGCGGTCCCGGATGTCGCTGCGCTCATCCGGGCTACAACACCTTGCGTTGCCCGACGGGCAAGACACGCAAGATGCCGGTCAACGCGCGGACGCGAAAATATTCCACTTTACCGAAATTCGGAATTAGCGGATAGTGCGCGCACTCCGGCCCAAGGAAGAGGGGCGTATCGCGATCGTCACGAACGCGGGCCGGGCGGCGGTGGACGTGGGTCACATCGGCGCGAAAGGCATCGCAGGGCGGGTAACCGTGAGCGACAGCATCGCGCGTACGACCGGTGTGATCGGCGTACGGCCAAATCGTGTCGTCCTGGCGCCCGGGGTCTGTGCGCCAAGTCTTGCGGTGATGTGTGCGGCCCGACCGGACCCGCGCATCAGCCATCCGTAAGGCGACGGGGGCAATAGTGCATCGCTCCCCGGGGAGAGCACGACATAAGCCGTTCCAACCATCGCGCAGGGAAGGCCGGGATGCTCCGGTTGCCCTGTTTCCCCGCTGTGCATCGTAGCGCAATCCGCGTTTGGCATGGCGGCCAATGGGAGCCAACCGGCTCCCGGCCTTCCCTGCGCCCTCTTTCATCTGAGGGCGAAGTGACGAAGCAAAGCTCGGGCGAAACAAGCCGCGAGGGTGCGAAGGTGTGTCTGCGATGAGAATGCGAATTGAGCGACGCTGCTACCACATACTCCGTCATTGCGAGCGCAGCGAAGCAATCCAGGCTGTCACCGCGGAAAGATTCTGGATTGCTTCGCTGCGCTCGCAATGACGGTGTTGATGCAGTTGCGCGCACCTCCCCAATGTCGTCCCGGCGAAGGCCGGGAGGTGGATTCACACTCGAAGTGCAACAGTTGGGAGGAGAAGGCCTCTGCCGGGGTTCTGAAGTCAAGGCATTTGC
>NZ_LBJZ01000158.1:0-43829 GCF_028128935.1 Bradyrhizobium sp. CCBAU 11361 | reverse complement strand
CAGTGGGTGTCGCCTATGTGCCGCTCCCGAAATGGGCTGCTGTTGTCCCGACGCAGAGAGCAAAGATGGTCCATAAAATGAATGTCGTCATTCCGTAGTTAATCAGAGTTCTCGCGCGAGTGTGTCATTCGGCCTGCAATATTGGCTCTGACGCATATTCGATGATCGTGTTTGTTTTTATGGCGCGCCAATCAGCCTAGCCTGAAGGAGATCGAGCTTAGCGCGCCCGTACATTTGCCGTTTGACCAGCTTGAGCTTGGTGATCTGAGCTTCCACTTGGCCATTGGACCATGGTTGCGTGATAGCCGCGTGCACCGCGCCCTTATCGTTGGCAATGCCGTTCGCGAACGAGCCAATGAGGCTCTGCTTGGATTCATCTATCCAAGGTTCGAGCTCGATCTCGGCCCTCTTTCGGATCATCGCGTGGAAGCGGCCAACGAGAGCGTGGGCATCGGCCAGCATAGGAACGCTTTGTTCAATAGCGGCAACCGTGACGGTCTCGGCCTTAGTTAGGTGGTCGCGCCTCGTCGTCATCAACTGCGCTATCGTCCTGGCGGCGGGGACCTTCTGCAATTGTTGACGGCTGATAGTCTCGGCGCGTCGCCGTCGCGTGGCCCATTCCGCCACCACGCGCAGCGATCCCTTAAAGCCTTGCCCTCTCAAACGGCGCCAGAGTTCGGCACTGTTGCGACAGCCGCCTGACCACTGCGCGTCCCGCAGAAAAAGACGTTGTGTCGTAGACAACATATCCTGCCGGCTTCGTCCCGAATGCAGCCGTGTGACATCCGGGCCGCCCGCAGCGATCAGTTTTGGTTCAATCTTCAGATAATCCCATGGCCTGTCCGTTCCCGGGACGGCCGCATCAGCATTCACCTTGGCGATCGCATTGGCGATAGTCTTGCCGAGGACCGGGTCCACGATGCCAGTAGATACGACCATCACGGCGGACGCCTTGTTCATTTCGGCGAGCCAGTAAAACTCATCACGCTCGGTCTGTGCGAAGGCGGATGAGCTGCAAACAGCAAGCCAGAGGACGCTGAGGAAGATCAGGAGGAAAGGATTCATAGTACATGCCCTTCGTACCCGACCGAAGCAGGCGTTTCCTGCGGCCGCGTTCTGCACGATATCCAATTTACTTGCCGATCGCACTCAGGTGTCAAGACAGACCCGCCACCAGCGTGCGCTGCAGGTGTTTGGCCATAAGATCGGCCGCCTCCGCATAACGCCGCGCTTCCAAAACATCGAGCAGACGCAAATGCTCGCGCACGTGTCGCCGCATGCCGTCGCGGTTGGCGAAACTGCGATAAGCGAACAGCCGGCGGATCGAATTCACGCGCTTGAGCGCTTCAACGAAGAAGGGATTGCCGGCACCGCGGATGATTTCTTCGTGGAAGTCGCAGCCGGACTGATAGATCTCGCCGATCGTCATCTTCTCGAACTCGCCGTCTAAGATCCGTTGCTGGCGTTCCCGCAATCTCGTGATTACCTCGGGCGCCAGGGCATAATCGGGCTGCGCGATCGCAGCCGGTTCTATCACTGCGCGAAATGCCGCCGCCTGGAACTGCGCTTCGGGGCTGGAGACCGTTTCCGCAAAGCGCCAGCCGTAGCCAGGCAGGCGCGCGATCCAGCCTTCGGCCGCGATGCGGTCGAGCAACCGCTGCAGCTCGGCCCGGCTCAGATCATAGCGGCGCATCAGCTCGGCCTCGGTCACGTCTGCCGGTAGCCGGCTCGCGAGTACGTCGCCTGCAATCGTCGCATAGATCTGCTCGGCGCGCCTGACGGCCGCGAGCGCCGGTTGGGCTGCGCCGCTGGTCGGATTCTTCGCCAGCACGAAGCCGCGGTTCGGCTCGCCGCGCGCCAGCCCCGCCGCTTCCAGAGCCTTCAGGCCGAGCCGGATCGGAGCGCGCGAAAGATCCAGCGCGTCCGCAAGCCTTTGTTCAATCAACCGATCGCCGGCCTTCATGCCCTCGCGCCGAGCAAGCGCCATGATCAGGCCAGCGAGATGTTCGGCTCGCTCGGCACCACCGTTTCGGACGGCGCGCAGTCGGGAACTGTCGGACGTCATTGCAGTGCACACACGTTTTAGAGCTTGACACAATGTCTCACAAATTGTTCTTTAACGCAATAATATACAATCAAGCAGGGAGATCCCGATGGCGCGCGAGCCTGAAGTCCATATTTGCGAAGCCGCTCCCCGCGATGGCCTCCAGAACCTGGACATGTTCGTTCCCACCGAAACCAAATGCGCGTTGATCGACATGATCGCCGCCGCTGGTGTGCGCGAGATCGATGCCGGATCATTCGTGCCGCCCAAGGTCGTGCCACAATTCGCCGATGTCGATGCGGTGATGGCGCACGCACTCGCGCACAAGACCGCGGCCATCGGTGCACTCGTGCCGAACGTGAAGGGCGCCGAACGCGCCATTGCCGCTGGCGTCGACGCCATCTACTTCGTCATCTCCGCCAGCGAGACGCACAACCGCGCCAATGTGCGCCGCTCGATCGAAGAGCAGCTCGAGGGGTTTCGCGCGGTCCGCGCCGCGATCGACGCTCAGCCCGTGGACCGCCGGCCGCACCTGATGGGTGCGATCTCCACCTCCTTCGGCTGCTCGTTGGAAGGCGAGGTCAGCGAAGCGGCCGTGTGCCGGGTCGCGCGCGCCTTTGCCGAGGCCGGTACCGACGAGATCGGGCTCGCCGACACCGTCGGCTACGCCACTCCGAAACTGACCAGGCAGATCGTCGAAGCCGTCAGGCGCGAAGTCGGATCGCAGATGACGCTGCGGCTGCATCTGCACGACACGCTCGGTGCTGGCCTCGCCAATGCCGTCGCCGGTCTCGAAGCGGGGATCCGGCGTTTCGACGCCGCGGTATCCGGCCTCGGCGGCTGCCCCTTTGCTCCCGGTGCGCGCGGCAACATCGTCACCGAGGATCTCGTGTTCATGCTGGAGCGCATGGGCCTCTCCACCGGCATCGACCTCGACCGCCTGATGCAAACGCGCGCGATTCTCGCCCGCCATATCCCGGCAAAACATCTGACCGGGCATCTGCACGAGGCCGGCATTCCCAAGGTCCTGCGGAGAGCGGCGTGACGGCGGCTGCGCACCAGGCGGCATCGGATCTTCGTCCGCTCGCCGGCATTCGCGTCATCGAGTTCAGCCAGATGGTGATGGGGCCGAGTTGCGGCCTGATCCTCGCCGATCTTGGCGCCGACGTGATCAAGGTCGAGCCGCCCAAGGGCGACCGCACCCGCTATTTCAAGGGGGCCGCCGCCGGCTTCTTCGCCACCTATAGCCGCAACAAGCGCAGCATCGCGCTGGATACATCGACCGCGGAAGGCCAGAACGTCGCGCGGCGGCTGATCGAGAGCAGCGACGTCCTGATCGAGAACTTCCGGCCGGGCCTGCTGAAGCGGATCGGTCTCGACTACGAGTCGGTCGCCGCTTTTGCGGCACACCTGATCTACTGCTCGCTGAAGGGCTACCTGCCGGGCCCTTACGAGAATCGTCTCGCGCTCGATGAGGTCGTGCAGATGATGGGTGGTCTTGCCTACATGACCGGCCTGCCGGGGCGGCCGATGCGCGCCGGCGCCTCGGTCAACGACATCATGGGCGGCATGTTCGGCGTGATCGCGATCCAGGCTGCGCTGGCCGAACGGCAGCGCACCGGCCGGGGCCGCTACATCCAGAGTGCGCTGTACGAGAACAACGTGTTCCTGATGGCGCAGGCCATGATGTGCGAGGTGGTCAGCGGCCAGCCCTCGATTCCCTATTCGATCAAGGACAGCCCGTGGCCGGTCTACGATCTGTTCGACACCAGGGACGGCTCGAAGCTATTCGTCACCATCGTGGGCGAAGAACAGTGGGAGGCGTTCTGTCGGGCCTTCGATTGTGAAGGCTGGCTGAATGATCCGCGCTTTGCCACGAGCAACGGCCGCGTCGATCACCGCAGCTGGCTGATTCCCGAGATCGCAAAGATATTCAAGCAATGGGACAAGGCCGATCTCGCCGCGCGCCTGGAGCAGCTCGAGCTGCCCTATGCGCCCGTGAACAAGCCCGGCGATCTCTTCGACGATCCGCATCTCAACCAGTCGGGCGGGCTGACCAACATTCATTTGCCTGACGGCCGCGTGGCAAAAACGCCGCTATTGCCGATCTCCATGGAAGGTCGCCGTCTGCCCAACCGCTACAATCCCCCTCAGATCGGCGAGCACAGCCGCGAGATCCTGAGCGAGATCGGCATGTCGCCGAATGAGATCGAAACGCTGCGACAAGCAGGGACGATCAAGGCCGCGCCGTCCTAATCGATCGGCGCCATCGAACAAGAATCAAGGGAGGAGGAGCACATGAGCATTACCAGGCGACAGGCGTTGATCGCGGGCTCCGCATGGGCCGGCGCATCGCTGCTGCCGGGGCAGTCGCGCGCCGAGCCCAAGCAGGTCTCGCTCGCGTTCGGGCCGGTCTCGCCGGTCTACGCCATCGGAATGATCGCGGAGCTCAAGGGGTACTTCAAAGACGAAGGACTCGATTCCAAGCTCGTCACCGGCAATGCCGGCACATTCGGTCGTCAGACGCTGGCGGCTGGGCAGGCAACGTTCGCCCATGGCGATGCTAGCCATCCGCTCCAGCTCGGTGCGCGCGGCAAGCCCTGCAAGATCCTGCTCGCGACCGAGATGGTGTGTTCCTACGCCAACATCATGGTCCGGCAGGACCTCTACGAAAGCGGCATCAATTCGGTCGAGAAGCTCGCCGAATACAAGCGGGCGGACGGCGCCAAGCCGATCGTCGCCGCGACCGCGATCGGGTCGGGCACCTGCGTGTTCGGCACCTATGTGTTCGAAGCGCGGGAGCTGGGCGGCAAGGTGAACTGGGTCGCGGGTGGCGGGCCCAATACGATGTTTCCTTCGCTTCAGACCAAGCAGTTCGACGCCATCATGGCGCCGCCGAGCTGGATCGTCGAGGTCGAGAAGAAGGGCTTTGGCAGGACGATTTACGACGCGTCGAAACCCGGCGTGTTCGAGAAGGATTTCGGCGGCACGCTGCCCGTGCTCGTGATCTACACGCTCCAGGACACGGTCGAGCAGGACAAGGCAATGGTGCAGGCCTATGTCAACGCGATCCACCGCGCGATGGCTTTCGTGAAAGCAGCGCCGCTCGCAGACGTGCAGGCACTGGTCACGCCAAAATATTTCTCCGGCATCGATCCCGATGCGGTCAGCGCCGAGCTCGGCTTCGACAAGTCGACCTGGGCCTATGACGGCATCATCGACAAGCCCTCCTTCGAACGCGGGGCCAAACCCTGGTACCGCAAGGGGACCGACATTCCGGAGACCAAATATGAGGATGTCGTCGACATGAGCTTTCTCCAGGCGGCTAGAGCGAAATACAAATGACGCCCGCACTCAGCCCGGGCCTGGCGCGCGCGAGAGACGACGATGACACGGCGGCGGCGCGCACGCGCATCGCCGTGCAAGGTCTCGCAAAACGCTTCAACGCGAGCGGCCGCGAGTTCGTGGCGGTCGATGACGTTTCCTTCGAAGTCAAGCCGGGCGAGTTTGTCGCGCTGCTCGGTCCGTCCGGCTGCGGCAAGAGCACCATCCTCAACATGGTCGCGGGGCTGTTGCCGCGCTCGGGCGGACGCATCCTGATTGATCAGGACACGGTCGAGACCGGCAAGGTCAACCCCAGGGTTGGCTATGTCTTCCAGCGCGACACGCTGTTTCCCTGGCGAACAGTGGAGCAAAACATCGGCTACGGGCTGGAGATCGCGGGACTGCCGAAAGCCGAGCGCGCCGGGCGCGTCGCATCGGCCGTCGAGAAGGCCGGTCTTTCCGGCTTTGCGCAGAGCTTTCCGCGCATGCTGTCCGGCGGCATGCGCCAGCGCGTCGCCTTGATGCGCACGCTGATCCTTGAGCCCGAGATCCTGCTCATGGACGAACCGTTCGGCGCGCTCGACACCCACACCAAGCTCGAGATGCACAAGACGCTGCTGGAGATCTGGGAGCGCGAGCGGCAGACTGTTCTATTCGTGACGCATGATCTCGGCGAAGCCTTGACGCTGGCGAGTCGCATCATCCTGCTCTCGGCCCGGCCCGGGCGGCTCAAGGAAGATTTCGACGTCACGATCCCGCGGCCGCGTGATCCTGTGGCCGTGCGCGAGACTGCCGAATTCGGCCGTCTCTACTCTCACATCTGGCATTCACTCGGCGAAGAATTCCGCCGCACCAGGGCCGACTGACCATGTCCAGCAGCCGTACCGTCATCCTGTTCTGGCAACTGGCCATCCTCGCATTGGTTCTCGTTGTCTGGCAGTGGGGCTTTGAATGGAGCAAGGCGCTGTTGCCAAAGGCCTATGTGCCGAAAATCCTCGATCCGTATTTCGTAGCTAAGCCATCGTTGATCTGGCAGAGCTTCCTGCGGCTTGGCTGCTTTGCCGATTCCGCCGGCTTCACCGCCTGCATCAAGGGCAACGACAACAATCTATGGCTCGCCACGCTCGTCACGCTGAAGAACACATGGTGGGGGTTTCTTTTCGGTTCAGCGAGCGGAATCGCGGCTGGCCTGGTCCTCGGCCGTTCGGACTTCCTTGCCCGCGTATTCGGCCCCTACATCGTGGCGCTCAACTCGATACCGCGCATCGCGCTGGTGCCGCTCGTCATCCTGATCTTCGGCCTCGGTGATCTCTCCAAGATTGCCACTGCCTGGCTGGTCGTGTTCTTCGTGGTGTTCTTCAACACGTTCGAGGGAACCCGCGCGGTTGATCGAGACCAGATCGCCGCCGCCCGGCTGCTGGGGGCCGGCGAGTTCACCGTGCTGCGCACCGTTGTGATCCCCTCTGCACTCGCCTGGGTGTTCGCTTCGCTCCTGCCGGCGGTCTCTTTCGCGCTGATCGGCGTCATCGTCGGCGAGTTCATCGGCGCCGAACGCGGGCTCGGCAAGCTCATCATCGAAGCCGAAGCACGCGCCAACGCCAGCGAGATGATGGTAGCCATCTTCGTCATGATGTTCGTCGGGATTCTGCTTGCGGTCGCCGTGCGCTCGCTGCAGTCCTACCTCTTGCGATGGCAGCCGCAATTCGAGCCTTCGGCATAATGCCAATCGATAACCGGCATAGACTCTACGAGCTTAGCAAGGCTGTTGAAGAATACAGCTGCGCTCGCAAACGAAGTCTGAATCGTCGCCGTTATATACGGCCGACGAGCCTGGCAGCGGTGCCGATCAGCGCGGCGGACGGGTCACGTTCCGACGGCTTCAGGATGAATGTGCTTTCGCAGGCGAGCGCGACCGGCTGGCGCATGCCGCCTGAAGGGGACGATGGTTTGGAAATCTCGAGGCTACGCCGGGCAAAGGTCGCCAATCGACCGCTGAGCTCCCGACGCCGGCGTGCGCTCATGTGGCAATGGCCTGGTCGAAAAAAAACGAGGGCCGATGGCCCTCGCAGTTTGGGAGAACAGACAAACGCGGTACCCGGGCGCCATCATGACATGGTTGGCATGACGAATTCCGCCCCGGCTCGTATCCCGGTTGGCCAGCGGCTTGTCACTGTCTTCATTCGCGTGTTGAAGCGGACGCCTTCCGGTCCATGCATGTGATGATCGCCGAAGATTGACGCTTTCCATCCACCGAAGGAGTGGAAGGCCATCGGGACCGGAATCGGAACGTTGATGCCGACCATGCCGACCTTGATCTGGTGAGCAAATTGACGCGCAGCATCGCCGTCACGTGTGAAGATCGATGTACCGTTGCCGAATTTGTGTTCATTGATCAGGCGCGCGGCCGTTTGGTAGTCCGGCGCTCGCACCACCGACAGCACGGGCCCAAAGATCTCCTCTCTGTAGATCTTCATGCTGGGCTTGACCTGGTCGAACAAGGTCCCGCCCATGAAGAAGCCGTTCTCATAGCCCTGCATGTTGAACTTGCGTCCGTCCACGAGCAGCTTCGCACCATCCGCGACGCCCGCATCAATGTAGCTCCGGACCTTCTCAAGATGCTGCTTCGTGACAAGAGGGCCCATCTCAGCTTCGGGATCGGTACCCGGCCCGACCTTCAGCCCGCGGACCTTCGGCTCCAAGGCGGAGATCAGCTTATCTGCCGTCTTCTCGCCGACCGGTACGGCAACAGAAATCGCCATGCAGCGTTCGCCGGCGGAGCCGTAAGCGGCGCCTATCAGCGCATCGACCGCCTGGTCCATATCGGCATCGGGCATCACGATCATGTGGTTCTTGGCGCCACCAAGCGCCTGGCAACGTTTTCCGTTGTTCGCGGCGGTCGAATAGATGTACTGCGCGATGGGCGTGGACCCTACGAAGCTGATCGCCGATACGTCCGGATGATGCAGCAGCGCGTCGACGGCCTCTTTATCACCCTGCACCACATTGAAGACGCCATCCGGCAGGCCGGCTTCCTTGAGCCATTCCGCCATGACCAGCGAGGCGGACGGGTCACGTTCCGACGGCTTCAGGATGAACGTGTTTCCGCAGGCTAGCGCGACCGGAAACATCCACATCGGGACCATGACCGGAAAGTTGAAGGGCGTGATTCCGGCGACTACCCCGAGCGGCTGGCGCGTGGAATAGCTGTCGACGCGAGTCCCGACATTCTCGGTAAGCTCGCCCTTGAGCAGTTGCGGCGCAGCCGTCGCAAACTCGACCACTTCCATCCCGCGTTGAACTTCCCCGAGGGCGTCGGAACGAACCTTACCGTGCTCCGATACGATCACGTCGGCGAGCTGTCCTGCGCGATCTTCAAGAATCCGCAGAAAGCGATTTAGCACGCGAGCCCGTCGCAGTGGCGTCGTATCGGCCCAGCCCTGCGCTGCCCGGTTGGCCGCAGCCACCGCGTCCGCCACATCGGTCGCGTTGGCGGCCGCGACAGATCCCGTCTGCTCGCCCGAGGCCGGGTTGAAGACAGGCAACCTCCGTTCCGTACCGCCCGGCACCCGCTTGCCATTGATGAAATGATTTATCTGCGTAACCACGAGCAGTCTCCTTGTACGTTCCGATACGCTCCTTAGGTCAGGCGGCTTTCATTCCCGCCATGTATTTTCCGATCACGCGCTTGTCGGCGCCGTCGGCCGCAACTTCATGGACGATGCGCCCCCCGCTCATGACGAGGATCCTGTCGACCAGGCCAAGCAGTTCGTCGAGGTCTTCAGAGATCAGGAGCACCGCAGCGCCGCCGTTCCGTGCCTCCATGATCCGGCGGCAGGTCTCTTCGCAGGCAACGAAATCGAGTCCGAAGGTTGGATTGGACGCGATCAGCAATCGGACGTTTTGGGTGAGTTCTCGCGCAAGAACCGCCCGTTGCACGTTGCCTCCGGATAGCGCGCTCATGCTCGCCGTCAAGCCAGGGGCTTTGACACGAAATTGCTTCACGAGCTTCTCGGCCTGCTCCGTGAGCGCTCCGTAGTTCATCGCGATACCGCGACAGAGTGGCGCCCGATCGAAGTTGCGCAGGGCAAGGTTCTCCGCCAGCGACATCCGATCGATGCAGGCGTTCTTCAGCGGCTCCTGCGGCAACCCGTAGACGCCGAGGCGGGCAATTTCCCTTCGCCTACCGTTGAACGCGGCGCCGGATACGGCGATCGCTCCGCTGCGATCGCGCTGGCCCATCAAGGTCTCGACCAACTCCAACTGTCCGTTTCCGGATACGCCGGCAATCCCGACAATCTCGCCTTCGCGCACCGCGAGCGAGAGATCCTTCACGGCCGGAAGACCATTGTCCCCGTTCACGCAGAGGTCCTTGATGGAGAGGACAATGTTGGGCTTCGGCGGTGATTTCGGCGCGTGCTGCACCATCTTGCTGACGGGTTCGCCGATCATCGCTTCGGCGAGCGCATCGTCCGACAGGTCCGCAACGGCTCCCGTTCGCACTGACGCGCCGCGCCGCAGCACCGTCACGTCATCGGCGTATCGGCGGACCTCGTGAAACTTGTGGCTGATCAGAACGGCGCTGAGCTCTCCCGCCCGTGTCAGGCTGCGAACGTAGCCGAGCACCTCATCTGCCTCGGCCGGCGTGAGCACCGAAGTCGGCTCGTCCAGAATGAGAAGCTTGCGCCCGAGATAGAGCTGCTTGACAATCTCGGCCTTCTGCTTCTCGCCCGCAGAGAGCTGCGAGACGCGCACGTCGAGGGGAACGTGAAAGGGCAGTTTCTTCGTGACGTCCGCCAGCCGCTTCAGCTCGCTTTGCCAGTTGACATAGGCCGGCAATCTCGCGCCGCTGATAACGAGATTCTGCGCCACCGTCATGGACGGAACCAGCGTGAAATGCTGATATACCATACCGATGCCGAGCGCGTCGGCATCCTTCGGTGAGTTCAGCCTGTGCTCGCGCCCGTTGACCTGGATATGGCCATCATCCGGATGGTAGAAACCCACGAGGCATTTGACCAACGTGCTCTTTCCGGCGCCATTCTCCCCGAGCAGCGCATGGACAGTGCCCGACCGGATCAGCAGCGACACGTTGTTCAAAGCGAGATTCGCTCCGAAACGCTTCGTCATGTTCAACAGTTCGACTTGCGGAGCGGTCATCGGACGATCCTCAGGGGATGTATTCCTGTCACAGCGTTTCTCATCGGTGCAGCTTGAGTTCGCCGGGCGCATCGGCGAACGGAGCCGCGCGCGACGTCGAGGCCACCATGATCGCCAGCGTCAGGATGTAGGGAGCCGCGTTGAACAGGTAGTAATAGCCGGTGACGCCAACACCCTGCAGTGCCGGCCCGAGGGCGCCTGCACCGCCGAACAGAAGTGATGCGCCGAGGGCGTTGATGGAACGCCAACGCGCAAAGATGACGAGCGCCACCGCCATGATTCCCTGCCCGCTGGACAGACCCTCACTCCAGCTCCCGGGATATGAGAGCGACAGGAAGCTGCCACCGATACCTGCGAGGAAGCCGCCGGCCATCGTCGCCAGGATGCGCACCCGCAATACCGGAAAGCCAAGCGCGCGTGCCGCATCCTCGCTGTCTCCGACGGTGCGCAGCATCAGTCCCCAGCCAGTCCTGTTCAGGAAGATATAGACTGCAAAGGCCAATAGAATTCCGACAAAGAACAGCGCGTTCACGTCCAACGCTGCTCGCACTTGCGGCGTGCTCGACCAGAATCCGAGAGATATCGAAGCAAGCGCTGGCGCCTTGGGTTCGATCAAGGGTTTGCCGAAGAAGAACGCCAGGCCTGTGCCGAGCACGATGAGGCTGATACCGATCGCCGTATCGTTGACGCGCTTCACGCTGCAGAGGAGACCGTGCAGCAGGCCGAAAGCGGTTCCGGCCAGTCCCGCTGCGAGCACGCCGAGCCAGGGCGAACCAGAAAGATAGGAGACCCCGTATCCCGCCATGGCGCCCAGCATGAGCGTGCCTTCGAGACCCAGATTGATGCGCCCCGATTTTTCGGTGATGAGCTCACCGATGCTGACGAAGATGAAGGGCGTGGAGACACGGATCGCTCCTCCCAGAATTGCGAGTGGCAGCGTGAGCCAGCCGATTGATGTCACGTCCATGCCTTACCTCCGCGTGTTTTCTCGGAGTTGTTGCGCAATTGCATCCGCGACGAGGACGCAGACGAAGATCAAGCCCTGAAACACCAGCATCGTCGCGTCGGGAAGCTCGAGGCGCCGTTGCAGCAGGCTGGCGCTTGCCTGCATGCCGCCGATCAAGAGCGCGACTGCGACAATCGCAAGCGGCTGGTGGCGCGCCAGGAACGCGACAAGGATTCCGCTGTAGCCATAGCCGACGATGAGTGAGGAGTTGGCCGTCCCCTGCACGGCCGCCACTTCGATCGCGCCGGCAACTCCTGCCATTCCGCCCGCCACAAACGTCGCACCGATGACCCAGCGATTCACGGTCAGGCCGACCATCCTCGCGACCCTGGCGCTACCGCCGACCACGCGCAGCGCAAAGCCCCATCGTGTGTAGCGCAGCACGACGTGGGCGACGATGGCCAGCGCCAGGCTGACCGCAAGCCCAGCATGAACGCCAACGCCCCGCAGCATGGGCAACATGTAGGACGGATCGATCGGATGGGTCGACGGCTTGTCGAGGCTCGCGGGATCCCGGAGCAGGCCTTCCGTCAGATGGTGAAAAATCGCGATCCCTATGTAGGACAGGAGCAGGCTCGAGATCGTTTCATTCACACCGCGATATTGCCGGAGCACAGCGGCCAGACCGAACCAGAGTCCTCCGGAGAGCGCGCCTGCGGCCAACATGATGACTTGCATCGGAAGTGCGTGCGTCCCCGCAAACGGCAACGTCACGACGGCCCCAGCAAGTCCTCCGAGCACCAGAGCGCCCTCGCCGCCGATGATCACCAGCCCTGCCTGTGCGGGTATGGCAACGGCCAAGCCAACCAAGATCAACGGTGCGGCCCGCGATAAGGTATCCTGCCAGGCGAAGCTGCTGCCGAAGCCGCCTTGAACGATCAGGCCGAATACCGCGAAGGGGTTCTGCCCATACAGGGCAACGAAGGCCGCGAAGACCGCCGATGCGAGCAGCACCGCCAGGATGGGCAAGGCCACGCTGAGCTGGGCTGCGGT
Source organism: Bradyrhizobium sp. CCBAU 11361 (assembly GCF_028128935.1). Lineage (NCBI taxonomy): Bacteria > Pseudomonadati > Pseudomonadota > Alphaproteobacteria > Hyphomicrobiales > Nitrobacteraceae > Bradyrhizobium > Bradyrhizobium sp. CCBAU 11361. The sequence goes on along the minus strand of NZ_LBJZ01000158.1, from coordinate 31,305 downwards.
TCGCGGCTGGCCCGAAGGCACGGGCTCGACTCCCGAGATCGAAGACAAGCTCGCCTCCTAGACTTGGCCGATGATGCCTTCAACGAGGTAGTTGATACCGTCGAGCGCGCGGTCGTTGCTGCTCTGCATGACGCCGGCAGGAATGACGACGTTGCCCTTGTTGTCCTTGAGCGGGCCGCCGTAGATCACGAGCGTGCCGCCGATAAGGTCTGCTCGTGCCTTCTCGGCGCCCGCGCGGGCCTCGGGCGTGACGAGCTTTCCGAAAGGACTGTTCTTGACGAAATGGTCGGAGATGCCGGCACGCAAGTAATGCTCCGGCTTTTTGCCACCCCGGACGCTGCCGGCATACACAAGATATGGCGTGATCCAGTTCCACTCGGCTCCCGTGAGATAGCCGTTGGGAGCGACATCCGCCTGGCTCGAATGGTAGCCGCACGACATGACGCCGCGCTTCTCGGCCGTCTCTATCACCACCTTCGGGCTGTCCACCTGGGCCGCGATGACGTCGGCGCCCTGATCGACGAGCGTATTCGTCGCCTCTGCTTCGCGCACGGGAAGCACCCAATCGCCCGTGAAGATGACCTGCACCTGGATGGCCGGATCGACCGAACGGGCGCCGATCGCGAACGCGTTGATGCTTCGCAGAAGATTGGGCGTCGGCTTCGCGGCGACGAGGCCGAGCTTCTTGGTCTTGGTCATATGGCCCGCAATGATTCCCGAAATGTACTGCGCCTCGAAAATGTAGGCGTAGAATGTGCCGATGTTTTCGGGCATGCCCGCTGTCCAGACGCCGCCGGTGTGAGCGAAGGTGACATCCGGATATTTGGCCGCCATCTCCAGAACGTGAGGCTTGAAGTAGCCGAAGGACGTCGCCAGGATGAGCTGCGCGCCATCCTGGCGGATCATCCCTTCCATGCTGCGCTGGGCGGCGATCGTTTCGGGAACGCGCTCCTCTTCGACCACCTTGATGCCGGGTAGCTTCTTCAGCGCGGCTGCGGCCTGCGCATGAGACTGGTTGAAGCCATAATCCTGTTTTGAACCGGAATAGAGGATCCCGACCGTAAGGGGCGTTTCCGCCTGCGCAGCCTGAATATCGAGAATGAATGGTGCGGAGCCGGCAGCGGCCAGCATCTGAAGGAACGAGCGACGGTCGAAGGGTCTCAAGGTCATTTTTCTCTCCCTGGATGATCAGGCTATGACGAGGTTCGTTCGGCGGCAGAGAGCAGGCCTGGCGCCTCGCATGCGACGAGGTCTGCTTCCAGTTCTCTCCGTTCGGCGGCGGACAGGGGGGTGACGGGCGCGCGCACGGCGCCACCGGCTATGCCGACCAGATCGCACCAGTGCTTGACCGCCGCGTTCGGCATGTGACCGCGCTTCAGCGGGTCCATGATCCACTTGTTGAAGACGGCCCGTTGCGGTGCGAGTGACGCGCAGATGCGCGCCGCCTCTTCCGTTTGTCCGGACGCCAGCAGCGCCACGTAGTTCGCGATCGGACGAAAGTCCCCGCGTTGGTAAAGGTAGGGCTCAGGGTCGGCATACAGGATCGACTGACCTTCGCCCTGCATGTTGACGAAGAAGTTTTCTTCCAAAGGATCGGAGACGAGCACGCCATTGCGCGCGGCTTGGCGAAGCGCAGCGTTCTCGGCTGTAGTGCCGGTCGTCTTCAGCAGCTTGAGATTGGGCAGCGAACAAAGCTGCGTGAAAACGGCAGGATCCAACGGGCTGCCTGCAGCGGTTCGGGCGTTGAAGATGACGATCGGCATCTCCAGACGTGTGCAGATGTGGTGCAGATATTCGAACTGCTGCGCAGGGGATCGCGGCCCTGAGGTCGGGACCATCAGCACGGCGTGACTGACGCCGAGTCGACGCGCGTGCTCGCCAAGCTCGATGGTCTCTTCAACCGAAGGACCCGAGATCACCACCGAGATCCCGAGACGGCCTCCGGCCTCATCGGCGATCACTTCGACGACGCGCTGCCTTTCTTGCAGCGTGAGCGACCAGACCTCGCCGATCAGTCCATTGCAGAACACCCCCGCCAATCCGGTTGCGATGTAGTGCCGGACGTTCCGACGGATCCCGGCCTCGTCGATGGCGCCGGAGTCGTCGAACGGCGTGTGAATCGCCGCCCAGATTTCAGGGATTTCTCGCCCCATCACCATCATGGTCCCTCGCCCAATGATCCGTTTTATTATATTTATTATGATAAACCGGATTTGCATGAATATGCAGACCGTGGGAGAAGTGTCAATCGGCGACTCGAATCTTTTCTTCGGCGCGCTGCGCGATCCGTGGACGGATGTGCCGCCAACTTGCTGATCGCTCTGGAGATTTTCGAATGACGACGGAACTGGAAAAAATGCCGAAGCCTCCAGGCCGGCTGAAAATTCAAAAGCGCGCCGATCTCGTTACCGAGGAGATCAAGCAGTTGATCACGCAGAAGAATCTTCTCCCGGGAGCCAAACTTCCGATGGAAAAGGAGCTTCAGCGGCTGTTTTCGGTCAGCAAGAGCACCATCCGCGAGGCGCTAAAATCGCTTGAGGTCCAAGGACTGATCACGGTCAGCACCGGTCCTACCGGCGGCGCAACGATTATCGAGGTGCCACTCGCGCGCACGTTTCAACTGTTGCAGAACTATCTGTTCTTCAAGGAAGTCAGCATGGAGGACATCTATGCAGCGCGCCGATTGCTCGAGCCGGAACTGGCCGCCGGCTCGGTGCCATTTCTTTCCGACGAGCAGCTCGATGCGCTCGAGCACAACATCGAGACCTGCCAACCGACCTCGCAGGAGCCCTCTCTTCTGGTCCGCCAACGCCAGGCGGATCTGGATTTTCACGACATCCTGGCTGCAGCAAATCCCAATCCCTTCCTGCGCTTCGCATGTGAGCTGATCAACGAAATGCTCCGACGCCTGGTCGTCTTCAGCACGCAGACGCCTCCGGAAGAACACACGAAATTCGGGTGCGCCAACGTCAAGATTCATGCGGAGATCGCGAAAGCCGCTCGCGCGAGAGACAGCGAGCGCGTGCGTGCGCTCATGAAGGCGCATATGGAAGAGGCTTCCGAGTACGTGAAGCGTCTGGACGGCCGACTCGATGGACGACTGATCCTCGACTCGGAAATGGCGCCGCGCCCGCGACCGCTCTCCTAACGAGGTTTGCCGACCCAGCACGACCTGGTGAGTTCGCGCTTTTGGCACCTTGTCGAAGCGTTAGGCCGCCGTCTTGGTAATGGCTACAAGCGCGAACGCCCGTACGTCGGCGCTGTCGTGATCGCCGCGAGCGGGCGGATCTTTATGCTTGGCGGCGATCTCGATCTGTGCGCTGGCACCGCGCGCGAGCGATTGACGAGTTGACTGCGACGTACGATCGACGGCCATTATTTTGTGATCTAGCGTTTGACCAGCATCGATGCGCAGTGATCGCCACAGGCGCGGCGGTGGACTAAGCCTGCTCTACGCCGCCTACATTGCAGTGGCGGTCGATGATGCCCGCGGTCTGCACTCGACAACGGCGCTGAGCCTGACGACCGATGGCGGCAGCACTTGGTTCGTATCACGCATGCTTAGCAACGACGTGCGCAGGAGCGCCGCCTCGCAGATAGAACTAGGCGGTAGAGCAAGTCCGAACTTGTCTTGCTTCTGAGAGCCGCAGGCTGGACAGGTGAATGTAGCTCACCCATGCCTGCAAAGTTCTCATTTGTCGAAGAGTTCTGCGACAACGCAGACTAGCTCAAAATCAGAGCTAACAGCGTTTTTGGGGAGGATGCGTGCTTCAAGGAAGCCAAATCGCGTTCATTCGGGAAGCCCAGTCTGGCTGATGCAGACCTGGCCGAAAGATGCCTGAGCGGCAATTCTCGCCATAGATAAATGGATTTGCCCGCAGCATCGGTTCCGCCCGACCGAGCTCGCGCTGCGGGGCGATATCCGCACCTGCTGATCAGCCAAAAGTTCGCGTGAGAAGCGCTCCAAAGCCGCCTGCCGGTCTGCGGACGCCCAGGAGAGGAGGAAGATGGGATGAAGTTCAGGACGTTTCTCGGAGCGGCTGCTGTCCTAGCGCTCACTGGTGCCTCGGCGCCTGCCGCCGATAAGGATGCTGCCGACATCGCGGTCGAAGCAGCAAAGAAGTATGCGGGCACGACGATCAGCATCGTCTGGGAGGCCGGCCTCCAATCGCTCGACCCACTGAATTACTCGGGTCCCAAATGGGAGAAGCTCACCGGCATCAAGGTGAAAGTGGTCGAAGTGCCCACCGACCAGATGTTCACCAAGATCATGCAGGATTTCAAATCGGGCGCCGGAGCCTACGACGCGCTGAACGTCATTCCGTCCTGGATGCCTGATCTTGCGCGCGCCGGCGCGCTTGAGCCACTCGACAAGTATGTCGACAAATTCGGCTATCGCGACGAGTTGCAGGACATCGCGGCGGCCTACCGCGACAACCAGATGCAGTACGACGGGAAGATCTTCGGCTTTCCGGACGACGGCGACGTGATGCTGCTCTACTACCGCAAGGACCTCTTCGAGGATCCGAAGGTGAAGGAGGAGTTCAAGGCCAAGTTCGGCTACGAACTTGCACCGCCGAAGGACTGGAAGCAGTTCGACGAGATCGGTCAGTTCATCACCGACAAGATGGCGCCCAAGGTTTACGGCGCCGGCTTCTTCCGCACCGCGCCATATCCGCAATACATGTTCCAAGAGCGTTTCCGCATGGAGGGCGGCAAGTTCTTCAATGCGGAGACCATGAAGGCGACGGTGAATGGCGAAGTCGGCCTCAAGGTGTTCAAGGAAATGCTGGCGGAAAACAAGTTCATGCCGCCGGGCGTGGAGCAGTGGAATTTCGTCGACAATCTCGCGGCATTCCTCCAGGGCACGACCGCGATGACCATCTCCTGGCCGCCGTACGGACGCTGGGCTGCGGGCTACGGCTCGGGCGAAGAAGCGCTGAAGTGGGTGCCGAAATCGCAAGTCGCCGGCAAGGTCGGCTACGCGCTCACGCCTCTCGGCCGCCCCGAACTCGGCGTCGGCTTCGACTTGTCGGTGTCGGCCACCAGCAAGAACAAGGAGGCGGCCTATCTCTTCATCCAATGGCTGAACAGCAAGAAGACCAGTCTCGAGCGCGTCCAACTCCCCTACACGCTCCGCGATCCCTTCCGCCTCTCGCACTATGCGAGCGAGAAATACAGCGCGCTCTGGCCTGACGCCCCTGCCTATCTCGATACGATCAAGACATCCGGCGAGAAAGGCCTGCTCGATCTGTCCCTGCTGCAGCAGGACAAGTACGACGAAGCGATGACCAAGGCGATTTCGAGCCTCTGGGCTGGCGAAGATCCGAAGGCCATCCTCGACCGCATGGCGCAACAATTCGACGCCATCACCGACAAGGTCGGCGTCGACAATCAAAAGGCCGTCTACAAGGTCTGGGCGGCCAAGCCCGGCGCCTATCCCCAATAGCTGCTTTGGACACCGCATGGGAGGCATCGTCCTCCTATGCGGTGTCGTTTCCTGGACCCATGATGACGCTTTCCGCAAGTCTCAACGGTGCCGAGCAACGCCGCCCGAGCCGCCTCGGGCGCACGCTCGAGGATCGCCTGCCCTATCTCATCGTCGCACCGGCCATTCTGATCCTTCTCCTGGTCGGCTTGTTTCCCCTGATCTACTCGCTCATCGTGAGCTTCCAGCGCATCACGATGACCGAGAACGACACGTCCTTCGTTGGCCTCTTGAACTATGCGGAGCTGTTCAGGGATGCCCGCCTCTGGGCCTCGCTCGGCCACACCGTCATCATCACCGCGGTCGCCCTCCCCCTCGAGTTGCTGATCGGTTTCCTGATGGCGCAGCTCTTCATCGATCGCATGCCCGGACGCCAGCTCTTCGTCGCGCTGCTGGTGCTTCCGACTGTGATCTCTCCGATCGTCGCGGGAGCGACCTGGCGGCTGATGTTCGACGTCCGCTTCGGTCCAATCGGTGAGATCCTCAGCTTCATCGCCGGCGAGCCAGTGCGAATCCTTTGGACGGTCAATCCCGCCTACGTCTATCCCGCGATCATCATCTGCGAGGTCTGGCAGTGGTCACCGTTCATGTTCCTGCTGCTGCTCGCAGCCTTGTCGAACGTCGACCAATCGCAGCTCGAGGCTGCGGAAATCGATGGCGCATCATACTTTCGCGTCCTTCGTGCGATCGTTCTGCCGGCAATCGCTCCCGTTGTCGCTGTTGCCTGCTTGATCCGGGGCCTCGACCTTGTCCGTATCTTCGACATCATCTGGGCTCTTACCGAAGGCGGCCCGGGCTCGATGACCGAGACCATCTCGCTCTACACCTATGTGCAGGGCTTCTCGCAATTCGAGACCAGCTATACGGCCGCGATCTCGTTCCTGGTAATTGCGCTGCTTACGCTCATCACCACCCTGGTTCTCAAGCGCACGGACCTTGCGCGATGAGGGGCGGCAAGCTTCCGGCGAGAAAAGCTCGCATCCTGGCGCTTCGCTATCTCGGCGCCGGCGTCGTCACCCTGCTGTTCCTGTTTCCGGTCTACTGGCTATTCATGATTTCGTTCAAGACGCCGGACGAGATCTATCATGTGCCGCCCTTGTGGATCCCCGGTCAGATCCAGTTTTCGAACTATTACGTGTTGTTCAAGGACGGTGACGTCCTTGCCATCCTGAACAGTCTGATCCTCGCCGGCGTCAGTTCCGGCATCGCGATAGTCCTGGGGACGCTCTGTGCCTACAGCATCGCCCGCTTCGGCACCGGCGGCAAGAACCTCGCGATGTGGATCATTTCCCAACGCATGATCCCGCCGATCGCGGTCGTTTTCCCGATCTTCCTGATCTACGTCTATTTTGGTCTCGTCGACGGCTATTTCGGGCTGATCCTGCTCTACACGGCGTTCAATCTCCCATACGTCATCTGGATGATGCGCGGCTATATCGTCGACGTTCCGCTGGAGCTCGAGGAAAGCGCTCTCGTCGATGGCCTGAACCGATGGGAAGTGATCTGGAACGTCGTCTTTCCAATGGTGCGCGCGGGACTCATGGCGACGTCGGTCTTCACCTTCGTCTTCGCCTGGAATGACTTCCTCTTCGCGCTGGTTCTCACGCGCACTGAAGTCATCACGTTTCCCGTCATGCTGACGCACTACTTCGGCGGACAATCGAATTTCTGGGGAAAGATCGCGGCGATGTCCGTATTGGGGACCTTGCCGATCTTCGTCGCAGTCTCGGTGATGCAGCGCTATCTCGTGCGCGGCATCTCCTTGGGAGCAGTCAAGGGTTAGGGAGAGCGGAGTGGCTGATGTCAAGCTGTCCGGGGTACACAAATACTATGGCAACGTGCACGCGGTTCGAGGTGTCGATCTCACCATCGCCGACGGCGAATTCGCAGTTCTTGTAGGACCATCGGGCTGCGGCAAGAGCACGCTCTTACGAACAATAGCCGGTCTTGAAGACCCGGACGGCGGAACCATCACGATCGGTGGGGCGGTGGTCAACGATCTGCGCCCGCGCGAGCGCAACATCGCGATGGTATTTCAAAATTACGCGCTCTACCCCTATTTGACCGTCAACGACAACATCGCCTTCGGTCTGCGCGCCCGCAAGACTCCAGAGATCGAGATCAGGAAGCGGGTCAGCGAAGCCGCCGACATGCTCGGCATCGGAAATCTCCTTCAGCGCTTTCCGCGTCAGCTCTCCGGCGGACAGCGTCAGCGGGTCGCGATCGGACGCGCCATCGTCCGCAAGGCGGACCTGTTCCTCTTCGACGAACCGCTCTCGAACCTCGACGCTCAATTGCGCGACGAGATGCGGACCGAGATCAAGCGTCTGCATCACGAGATCACGACGACGATGATCTACGTCACCCACGATCAAGTCGAGGCTATGACGCTCGCTGACCGCATCGTGCTGCTCCGCGATGGAAAGATCGAGCAGCAAGGGGCCCCGCTTGAACTTTTCGAGCAGCCGCGTACGGGCTTTGTGGCCGGCTTCCTCGGGTCTCCGTCGATCAACCTCGTCCCGGCGACCTTCAAGACGAGCGGCGGCTGCGCCGCAGTTGTGTTTCAGTCCGGCGGTGCGCTGACGCTTCCGAGCGCAAGAGCCAAATTGCTCACAGGTGCGGATGGCCAAGAAGTTCTCGTCGGCATTCGACCCCAGCACTTCAGCCGGGCTGGCGGCGGACCTCTGCGCGACGGGGTGGTCTCCTATTCGGCCGTTGCCGATCTCATTCAGCCGACGGGGACCCGTACATTCACCACCATCAAGATCGGCGGCGTCGATGCGGTCGCGGAGCTGCAGGCTCATGACGTCAGCAGCCATGGCGAGCGGATCGACCTCGCCATCGACCTCAATCGCGTGGTGCTGATCGATCCGGCCAGCGGCCTGGTCATCTCGTAACGAGCGCCGGCAATCTGGAGAACGGGAGGAAAAAATGGCGTCGAGACTGTTTGCCACCGGAATTGGAGCTCCGGAGGGGCCGGTGTGCCTGCCCGATGGATCGATGTATGTGACCGAAATGTCCGCGTCGACCCTTTGCGTCACACGGCTTGATCCTCGCGGCAATCGCAGGGTGATCCGGACGACGGGCGGGCGTCCGAACGGGTTGACGACTGATGGCCATGGCCGGATCTGGATCGCGGAAGCAGGGCTCCGGGCGCTGATCTGCATCGACGAACGCGGAAACGAGATCCGACGCATGCAGGGCGAAGGTACGGACCGCTTCCTGTTTCCGAACGATCTCTGCTTCGGTCCGAATGGACTGCTCTACATGACAGACTCCGGCAGGGCGGCCGAAGATTTCATCAACGGCCAGGCCTTCGTCGACGGTTATATGGACCTTGATTGGGACGGCCGTGTGTATGAGATCGATCCGGCGGCCCTGAAGGTGCTACGCGTGCTCGATCGCAAGATCCGCTTCACCAACGGCATTGCTTTCGGTCCCGACGATTACCTCTATGCCAACGCATCCTTCACCGGCGAGATCTACCGATACGACGTGTTCGGCGAAGCCTCGCCTGAACGCGAGGTCTTCGGCAACGTGCTGCAACCGGATGCCAATCCCGATTTCAAGGGGCCCGACGGGATGGCCTTCGGCACGGATGGCCGCCTGTATTGCACGGTCTACAACCAGAAGAACGTCACGGTACTAGACCGACGGGGTGAAGTGGTGGACCGGCTGATCCTGGATGGGCCGCAGCCGACGAATTGTGCCTTCACGCTCGAGGGCAAGAAGCTACGCGTGACTGAAGTCGGCAAGGGGCAGGTCGAGGAGATCGATATGCCCTGCGAGGGCCTGCCGCTGCATCTGCCGAAGTTCGCCTAAGGGAGGGCCCCCGCGCGTAGCGGTCCACGAACACGCCCGCGGCTTTGTACGCTAAGATCGGTCGTGTGGTGGATCGACGACATCAGGCGCAATCCCAAAGAGTACCGTTCGACGCAGCGGTCTCAAAAATTCAATTCGCCTTTACCGCAACGCTTGAGCGGTTCGACAGAAACACCATCCTGAGCCCATCTCAGACATTTGACAGGTTGGCATCTTCGCGGGAGTATTTTCGAGTGCGTCCGGCTCTGCGCAACAGCAACACCGCTAGGAAGTGAAAACATGATATGCAGAAACAACGGCCACCCTGCTCGCGCAAGGCGGCTCCGATCGGCCGCTGCTTTCAGCCTGGCGCTTGGCGCGCTCGTTGTGCTGCTGACTGGCGGACCCTCAGTCGCCGGCGAGATATTTCAGGACAGCTGCCTGGGACTTGCTGATCGGACCATTCCAGCCGCATTGATCGGGCTTCCCAGCGGGAATGCCGTTGTCGCCTCTGCGAGTTTTGTCGCGGCAGCGGCGCAGGCGAAGACGCCCGCGACGCCCGCCTTCTGCAAGGTGTTGGGTACCATTGCCCCGGTTGATCCGACGGCGCAGCTGATCAATATCGAGCTCAATCTGCCGGCCGCCTGGAACGGCAAGCTGTTGCAGTATGGCGGCGGCGGCTACAATGGCAGCTTGATCACCGGTCTGGCGCCCCTCCGCGATGCAGCGCCCGACGATATCCTGCCGCTTGCGCGTGGCTATGCGACGGTCGGCACCGATTCCGGCCATCAGTCTTCGAGCTACCCTCGCGACTCGATCGGTAAGTTCGGTCTCAACGACGAAATGCTGACCAATTATGCTTATGCGTCCTACAAGAAGGTACGCGACGTCGCCGTAGTGCTTAGCGAAGTACTTTACCGCAAGCGGCCGGTGAGGATCTACTATTTCGGCGGTTCTGAAGGTGGCCGCGAAGGACTCACCATGGCCCAGCGCTTTCCGGTCGACTATGACGGCGTTGTCAGCGTCGTGCCGGTAGTGCAGCTGTCTATGCTGTTCCAGTCCTACATCCCGAACGTGCTGCCGCAGTTCGAGGGCGGCTGGCTCAATCAGGCAAAGACCGAGATGCTGGCAAAGTTCGTAATGGACGCTTGCGACGAGCTCGACGGCCTACGCGACGGTATCGTCAGCAATACATTTGCGTGCCAGCCCAAGGTGAACCTCGCCGCATTGCGCTGCCCCGGCGGAACAGATACGGGCGACAACTGCCTGTCGGACCCGCAGATCGCCTCCGTCCGCGCGGTGCATGCGCCGCATCCCTTCCAGTTCGCGATGGCGAACGGCATCACCGCCTATCCACAATGGCTCTATGGCAATGAGACGACACCCGACCCAGACAGATCGACCATGGCGCGCTGGGTTGTCGGCACGGCCCCGCCAAGCGAGCCACTTGATGTGGCCACGGCTTCGCAACACTGGATCTACGGCGCGAACGCCGTGCGCTTCATGATCGCGCGTGACGATAAGTTCGATGTGCAGAGCTATCGTCCGGAAAATTTTCGTGCCCGCGTCGAGGAAATCTCGAAGCTGCTCGATTCCACCAATCCAGATCTGTCGGCTTTCTTCGCCCATGGCGGCAAGCTCATCATGCGAGAGAATTTGGCCGACCTCGCGCAGAGCCCGCTCGCCGGTATCAACTATTTCCAGTCAGTCGTGGCCAAACTCGGTCAGACCACAGTCGATGCCTCTGCGCGCCTCTATCTTTCGCCTGGCTCGACCCACACCGGCAACGGCGCAACCGTACCGGACGGCACCGCGATCCCGACCATGGTCGATTTGCTCGACCCGCTCGACCACTGGGCCACCGACGGCATCGCGCCGGCCGACGCGCTGATCCAGACGGTGAAGGAAACCACGCCGCCCTTTGCTCTGAAGGCGTCCCGTCCGATGTGCCGCTACCCCAACTACCCACATTATGTCGGGGGCAATAGGAGCGTGGCAGAAAGTTACGACTGCAGAGAAACCGCACCATGAGAAGCAGCAGGGCCGACCGAGAAGCCTCCGGAGGCGTCCCGCCGATACATCAAAGAAAGCCGATCGATAGCCAGGGTACGGCTGCGACGATCAGTGTGCCGATCAAGAGCGCGATCATGTAGCCCACGATCGGCTTCATGCCCTCGTCCGGATTGATGCGGCTGATGGCGCAAGCCGCGTAGTAGCCGACGCCGAACGGTGGCGCGAACAGGCCGATGCCCATGGCCAGAACGACCACCATTGCATAGTGGACATCGTGCACCCCGACCTGCCGCGCGATGGGGAACAGGAGCGGGCCAAACAGGACGATGGCCGGGATCCCTTCCAGGACGCTGCCCAGGATCACGAAGGTCACGATCGTCACCGCCAGGAACACGGGGACTCCGCCAGGAAGGCTGGTCATGAACTTTGCAAGAGAGGCAGAAAATCCCGACTGGGTCAGCGCCCAGGCCATGCCCGTCGCCGCGCCAATGATGAGCAGGATCGCGCCCGACAGCGAGGCCGTCTCGACCAGCATCGGATAGATGCGGCGCCAGTCGAACTGCCGATAGATGAAGAGACCCGCACAGGCCGAGTACAGGATCCCGATGGTCGAGACCTCCGTTGCCGTCGCAACGCCTTCGACGACGGCAGTCCGGATCACGAATGGCAGCGCGATGGCCGGTATCGCGATCACAAAGGCGCGGCCGATCTGCCGCCCCGTCGCCCGTTTGACGTGAGACAAGTCCTCGCGGCGGTATCGCCACCACACCACGGCCGCGAGCATGACCGCGAGCACCACGCCCGGGAGCAACCCGCCGGTGAACAACGCCGAGATCGACACACCGGTCACCGAGCCGATCGTGATCAGAACGAGCGACGGAGGAATCGTCTCGGTCTGCGCCCCCGTCGCGGCCAGGAGCGCAACGAGATCACCCGGCTTGGCCCCACGCTGCCGCATCTCGGGAAACAGGACCGGCGCAACAGCGGCCATGTCCGCCGCCTTGGAGCCGGAGATGCCTGAGACCAGATACATCGCCCCGACCAGCACGTAGTGCAGCCCGCCACGCACGTGGCCCAAAAGGCTTGCCAGGAAGCTGACCATGGCGCGCGCCATGCCCGTCATCTCGATCAGAAGGCCGAGAAAGACGAAGAGAGGCACGGCGAGCAGGATCAGGTGGCTCATTCCCTCATCCATTCGTCCGATCATCACCACGTCGGGCGTATTGGTCGTTAGGGCGAGATAGCCCACGGTGGCGAGGCCGAACGCAAACGCGATCGGCACGGCCGCAAAGACCATCGCGCCGACGACGAAGACGAAGAAGATCAGAAGGTTCAGATTGCCGAGCGGCTTCAAAACTGGGGCCAGTAGAGCGAACGTCGCGATGACGCCCGCGACGATTGCCAGGGAGGCCAGCAAGCTTCGCGGGCTCGCGATGCGAATGAGCCGGAGGACGGCTGCGATCAGCATTAGCCCGATCCCGATCGGCAGCGCGGCAGCACGCCAGGTGTTGACGATCTCCAGCGCCGGGGTCGTGACGAATGCCTCGTCGGCGGCGAATTCATAGGCCGGCCAAACGACAAGCACGAGAAACGCCAGCGATGCCGCTGCTGCCACGACGTCCAGGAACGCGCGGAGTTCCGCACTGAGAACGCCGACAATGGCGGTCATGCGCATATGCTCACCGCGCTGGAACGCAATCACGGATCCGAGCATGGCAAGCCAGAGAAAGAGAATGCTGGCGAGCTCGTCGGACCAGACGATCGGCGAGCGGAACACGTATCTGCCCACAATGCCCGCGGACAGGACCGCGATCTCCGCCAGCACGAGCAATGCCGCCGGGACTGCGACGACGTGGCCCAGTAATGTGTTGGCCCGCACCACCCATCTGCGCGGGGTCGCTTGAGACGTACCGGCCGCCATCCCGGCATCGACATGCGGCGTATGGCTCACGCTGGTCATGATAGCTGGCCCGCGGCTTTTTCAAGGTGAGACCATGCCTCCTCGCCAAACTTGCCCTTCCAGTCGGCGTAAAAGCTGGTCTTAGACAGCGCCTGGCGAAAAGCGGCACGATCGACGTCGATGAACTTGAGCCCTTTGGCCGACAGATCGGCGCGCAGCGACTGGCTGAGCTTTGCGATGTCTGCCCGCTGATCGACCGCGGAGCGATCGAGCTCGCGCGTCACGATCTCCTGCAGGTCCTTGGGCAGGCGCTCGAAGGCGCGCTTGTTGCCCAGGATCCAATAGCCGTCCCAGACGTGCCCGGTCAGGCTGCACGTGCTTTGCACTTCATAAAGACGCGCGGTCGCGATGATCGGCAACGGATTCTCCTGGCCGTCGACGACCTTGGTCTGCAACGCGGAATAGACCTCGTTGAAGTTGATCGGCGTCGGCCCGGCTCCGAGCGCCTTGAACAGCGAGGTCAGCAATGGCGCGGGCGGCACGCGGATCTGGAAGTTCTTGAGATCATCCGGCGTTCGCACCTCGCGGCCGGACGAGGTCACCTGACGAAAGCCGTTGTCCCAGGCCTTCGACACCACCATGATCGGCGTCTTGGCGATCTGCGCCCGGATGTAGGTGCCGAGGCCGCCGTCCATCGCCTTCCATACGCTGTCGTAGTCGGCGAATGCGAAGCCGGTGTTCACGATGCCCGCACTTGGGACCAGGGTGGCAAGAATCGAGGACGATTGGTTGAAGAACTCGACGCCGCCGCTGCGAACCTGGGTCAAAAGCTCGGTGTCGGAGCCGAGTTGATTGGCCGGAAACAGCCGGATCTCCAGCCGGCCGCTGGTCGCTTCGCGAATACGGTCGATGGCCTCCTGGGCCCGGACATTCACCGGATGCGTCGGATCCTGTCCGGTCGCGAACTTATAGACGTACTCTGCGGCAGACGCCGGACGGGTCAGAATCCCGCAGAGAGGTACGGCCGTGGCTGCCATCAACAGCGAACGGCGGCTGATGCTTCCGGGCTTCGATACTGTCATGTTTTCCTCCTGGTCCTTTATTGACGTTGCTGCCCGCTGCATCAGCGCACGCTGGCGTGCAGCTTTCCGGGTTCTCCGCTTGCCGGCTCTAGATCACAGACATTTGGGCAGGAGCAATCACTCGCCGCCACAACATGCGACGGGCGTAGCTCCTCACCTGAGCTTGGCTCGATTGGCGCTTAGCGCCGGTATCCTAAAGCCACTTCTTGATCTGTCGTGCGACCTCTACAGTGGAAATCCCGTAGCGGTCGTGCAGCGTCGGAAGTGCACCAGCATCAAGAAACTCGTCCGGCAATGCGATCTGGCGGAAGGGCGGATGGACGCCGGAACGCATCAGAAGTGCGGCAACCGCCTCGCCGAGACCGCCAATTGTTGTGTGGTTTTCGGCAACGACGACGAGCCGGCCCGGCCTGCCGGCTTCGCGCAAGATCGTCTCGGCGTCGAGCGGCTTGATGGTTGGCACATGCAGCACCGCAACATCGACGCTGTCGTCCTTCAAGGTCTGCGCGGCCTCAAGCGCACGCATGGTCATGATGCCGGAGGAAATGACCAGGACGTCCTTCCCGTCACGGATCAGCGCGGCCTTGCCGAGCTCGAACTTGTAGTCATATTCGTCCAGCACGACCGGCACCTGGCCGCGCAGCAGACGCATGTAGACCGGCCCGTGAAGCGCCGCGATAGCAGGCACCAGTTGCTCGATTTCGTGGGCATCGCAGGGATCGATGACCGTCATATTCGGCATCGCGCGAAACAGCGCGAGGTCCTCCGCTGCCTGATGGCTCGGGCCGTAGCCCGAGGTCAGGCCCGGCAACGCGCAGACGATCTTCACGTTGCGGTCTTCCTCCGCAATGGTCTGGTGAATGAAATCGTAAGCCCGCCGAGACGCGAACACGGCGTAGGTGGTGGCGAACGGCATGAAGCCTTCGGCGGCAAGGCCGGAGGCCGCGCCGAACAGAAGCTGCTCGGCCATGCCCATCTGGTAATAGCGGTCCGGAAATTCCTTCGCAAAAATATGCAGGTCAGTGTACTTGCCGAGATCGGCCGTCATGCCGACCACATCGGGACGGCTGCGCGCGAGCTCGACGAGCGCGTGTCCAAAGGGCGCCGGCTTCGTCTTCTGTCCTTCGGCCGCGATCGAAGCGATCATCGCTGAGGTGGTCAGGCGCGGCTTGCCCGGCGGCGGTGCTGATCGGACGGTCTTCATGCCTGCCTCCCGGCTTCCAGCGCGGCAAGCGCGAGCTGCCATTCGTGCTGCTCGACGCGGATGAAATGGCTCTTCTCGCGCTGCTCGAGGAAGGGAACACCCTTCCCCATCAGCGTGTCGGCGACGATCATCCGCGGCTTGGGCTCGGGATGAGACTTGGCGGCGTCGAAGGCGGCAACCACGGCAACGAGATCGTTGCCGTTGACGCGCTGCACGAACCAGCCGAAGGCCTGAAGCTTCTCGACCAGCGGCTCGAACGCCATGACCTGTGTGGAAGGACCGTCCGCCTGCTGATTGTTGACGTCGACGATGCCGATCAGATTGTCGAGCTTGTAGTGGCCTGCCGACTGGATCGCCTCCCAGACCGAGCCTTCGTCAAGCTCGCCATCGGAAAATAAGGTGTATACCCGCGCTCCGGATTTCTTGCGTTTGAGTCCCAGGCCCATGCCGACGGCGATGCTGAGTCCGAGCCCGAGCGAGCCGCCCGACATTTCCATTCCGGGCGTGTAGGAGGCCATGCCCGACATGGGCAGGCGGCTCTCGTCGCTGCCATAGGTTTCGAGTTCTTCCTCGGGGACGATCCCCGCCTCGATCAAAGCAGCGTAGAGCGCGATGGCATAGTGCCCGTTCGAGAGAAGAAAGCGGTCGCGTCCTTCCCAGGACGGGTCCTCCGGACGATAGCGCATCGCGTGGAAATAGGCGACGGCGAGAACGTCGGAGATGTCGAGCGCCTGTGCGATATAGCCTTGGCCTTGGACTTCGCCCATGCGCAGGGCATTGCGGCGAATATTGTAGGCGCGGTCCGCCAGCTTGGGCGTGTTCGTAAGCGTCTTGGTCGAGGTTTCCATCGATCTGGCCCTTGTCTCGCTGGCTCAGTGGATGAGCATGCCGCCGTTGACGTCGATCACGGCGCCGGTCACGTAGGCGGAGAGATCCGAGGCCAGGAAGGTGTAGATGCCGGCGACGTCTTCCGCCGTGCCGAGACGATTGAGCGGAATGCCTTCCAGGATCTTCGCCCTCATCTCATCGGTCAGCTTGCCCGCGGTGATATCGGTGCCGATCAGGCCGGGCGTGACGCAATTGACGCGGATGCCGTCCGGGCCGAACTCACGGGCCATCGCCTTGGCGAGACCAAGCACGCCGGCTTTCGCCGCGGAGTAGTGGGGGCCGCCAAAAATTCCTCCGCCGCGTTGGGCCGAGACGGACGACATGCATGCAATCGATCCGGACCTCCGTGCGCGCATATGCGGGATCACGGCCTGGGAGAGGAACAGGATGCCCTTGAGATTGACGTCCTGAATGCGATCCCAATCGGCCGCCGAAATGTCCAGGAACTTGACGGGTTGGGTGATGCCGGCATTGTTGATCAGGACATCGATGGCGCCGAAGGATTCGATCACGCGGGCCACCGCCTGCTCGCAGGACGCCTTGTCGGCGACGTCGCACCCTAGTCCGATGTGGGAGTTTCCGAGCGATGCCGCAGCATCCGCCGCAGCGCCGGCGTCAATATCGAGAATCGCGACCCGAGCTTCCTCGGCGGCGAACCGCCGGGCGGTGGCAAGCCCGATCCCGCGCGGCGAGGCCGCGCCCGAAATGATGGCCGTCTTACCGCTGAGCAGCATCAGTTCCTCCCGCAAATTGTTCTTCCTTGGCGCTTAGGAATGACCCGCCGACGGCCAACGGACAAACGCGCAGTTGTCACGGATCGATGAATCTGGTTCACTTATGGAATGCTGTCGAATATCCCCATATCGGCAATTCGTGCCTTTGAAGCCGCTGCCCGCACCGGATCGTTTCGCGATGCGGCGAATGAGCTTCACCTGACGCCGAGCGCCGTCAGTCACGCAATCCGCAAGCTGGAGGGCACGCTTCGGACCGTTCTGTTCGAGCGCAGCGCGCGGTCCGTGCGGCTCACGCCGGCCGGCGAGAACCTCATGCGTCACACGGGAGCGGCATTCGATCAGCTCCGCCGTGGCCTCGAGGAAGTTGCCGCGCGCGGACCACAGTTGGTGCGCGTCCATTCCGCACCCAGCTTTGCTGCGCAATGGCTGGCGCCACGGCTTGCACAGTTTCTCGCTGCTTACCCGAAGCTCGAGGTTCGGCTGGCTGCAAGCACGGACTATGCGCGCTTCAGCAACGATGATTTCGATATCGACATCGTCTACGGTCCGCCGCGCGCCGAGGGTGTCGAAATTGTTCCTCTGCCGGAGGAGACGGTCACGCCGCTCTGCTCGCCCTCGCTCGCAAAATCGATCAGGAAGCCTGCCGATCTCCTCGATCAGACGCTCATCCGCTCCGACGTGAAGCGGGTGCAGTGGCATCAATGGTTCACCGCGAATGGATTGGAAGCACCTGCGCTTCACGGCATGAGATTCGACCGGAGCTTTCTTGCGATTGCAACAGCTGCGGAGGGATTGGGCGTGGCCTTGGAATCAACCCTCCTGGCCGAGCGCGAACTCGCGAGCGGACGATTGGTCGCTCCGCTGGCAGGACGCGCTAACGATATCCGCTACGTCGGTCACCGCCTGATCTACCCGCGCGCCAGCCGACAGCGAACAGCCGTGCGAGCGTTTGCAGATTGGCTCGTGTCGCAACTTGAGGGGCAAAACACGCGCTCCTCAGAGTGACTGCAACCATGGCCCAGCCTATTGGCTTAAGCACAGCCGAAGAGCCAATTTTAATAGGGATACATCCAATAAGTCGTGGTGGAATCGTCGGGCATCGATCGCAAGGTCGGGGTCCGCTGCGGGGGTTTAAGATGCGTCGAAGAAGAGATGATCCGGCCTATATCATCGAGAACAGCGCGGCTGGTTGAGTACGTACTGTGATTTAGAGCAAACATTTCGCTCCCCACCGCGGAAACATCAATCGTTTCGATACCGGGCACGAGAGTCGGCCCACTCTTGGATACGAACCCCATTCGCGAGGTGGATTGCGCTTTCTTCATGGAGGCCAGCAAGGCGAGATCCGTCGAGGAGGCGTATAGGGTGACCGCGCCTGCTGCAGATTTGATCTGGTTAGCTCTTTCCAGATAGAGGTCGCGATCAACATCCGGCGCCGCAAAAATCAGCTCGGTAATGCCTAGCGTCGTCTGGCTCAGCGCGGCTTGTTGCAAAGCTCCCAATACCACCTCGCTGCCCAAGCTGTGTGCGATCACGATAATCCTGGAAACTTTCGCTTCCTTCTTGATGAGCTGAAGGAGATCGAACAAGCCGTCCGGCGCATAGAGTGCGCTTTCGCGATCGTAGTCATAATCGAGCAGCCCGCCCTTGGACGGCCAGGAATACATCATGACGCGACCTTTGTAGTTCGCATCGAAAGCAATCTGCGCTGCCTTAAATGCAGCGTCGGAAAAACCGACGTTGTAGCCATGCACAAAGAGCATCATGCTGTCGGCGGGATTTGCGATAGCGGAAGCGAACTCTTCGCGAGACAGACGATATAGCTTCTGGATTCGGAAATGCTTTCTGTCGTCTTCCGCCTCCTTGCGTAGCCCAAACCAGCTCGTCTTCGGCGTCTCAACTTCGCCCATCTTGTGAACGACGGGAATACTGACGGTCACGTAACCAAAAGTGTTGGTGGCAGAACGAGCATAGGAGATCTGGCTCAATTCGAGACCAGGCCCGCCCGTCACCATGCGATTCGTGGCGAAGTAGACCGGCACCAGACCCTTGATAGCCGACTTGTTGACCACAACCTCGGCACCGGTGGTGCTCTTGTCAGGCGGCGCCTCCTGGCTCGCCTCACCGGTTGTCGGTCGCCACGGCCGATAGCCATGATAGTGACGGACATGATGGTAATACCCGGGGCCATAGCGATAGCCGAATCTCTTGAACGCGCTCCCATGTTTCTGCGGAGCTTTGTGGACATGCGGCTTGGCAGGCTGTGAGACCGGACCTTGGTGGGCGCAACCGGTGGCGAGCGCGCAGAACAAGATAACGAGCCCTGTCCGAACGTGCTGGAACGCGTGGCGGAGCCAATGTAACCGGTTCGAAGCGTGGGTTGGCAGGGCGAGCATAACCATCCGGTCCGTTACCTACTTCGCTAGGATCTGGGAAAGATTGACAGTCGCGCCCAGCCATCCGCGGTACCTGTCGACGGCAGGTCCGCTGGTGAGCTTGTAGGTGAAACGAGCCTGCGCCCCGCCGCCGTTTATCGCGCAAGCAATATTGCCGGCACCATTGGCGGTCTCCACGTGCCAGGAGCACCCCGTGATTCGGTACCCAGGTTCAGCCGCGAAGGTCTCAGCGTAATCAGCCGAGTGCTCCGCAAATACGACAGGGTGATCGTCCTTGGTCTTGTCCACCGTAAACGACCGCTCGATCTGCTTTGGCTCGACGAGTTGCGATACCGGAACGTTCACGATCAGTCGTCGGTCCTCCGGCAGAAGAGTGTGGATCGCTCCGGCAAGAATTTCGGGAATTTTCACGCCGGCATTGGCTTGCGTCTGCACATGCGTGGAATTCAGCCTGCTCCAGTTCTCAAACGAGATCGTCGTGTCGACCCACTTCGTCCAGCAAACAGAGGGCTGGGGAATGGCCGTGATCATGCTGTAGAGCGGGCTGGCGGTAATCACAGTGGCTGGAATGATGAAGTTGACGCCAGAAACCTGCGCATCGTTCCACTTAATAATGCCACCGACCGCAATCCCCAGCAGTGCGCCGAACTCGTTGAATGCGGGTCCCCCGCTGTTGCCGACGTTCATGACCGTGTCGGTCTGCCAGCGACCATTCGGGCTAGTCTGGTTGCTTATCAGACCGCTCGATATGCTGAGATCCAGATCGAGGGGATATCCGAGCAGATACAGCTGAGTCCCCATCGGGGCTTGCTGGTTGTCGTCGATCACCGGCATCGGGCAACGCGATGCGCCACCGCTGTTGTTGACGGGCTGAGACAATTCGAGGAGCGCCAGGTCCCTGGCATCATCGCGATGAATCGCGGTGACTTTGATCGGGTTCGCATTGCGCGATCCGAGACGAGCATTGACTTCGAAGCTCTTGTAGTTCTCCTCGCGTCCGATCACATGGCTGTTGGTCAGCACGAGGCTGTCGCCGATCAGCAGCCCGGAGCCGCCGCCGACCTCCTGCTTGTCGTTGTACATGACGCCAACATACTGGACGTGAACCGTCCTGACATTGTACCGCGCAGCAACCTGCACCGCCGCGCGGTCCGCTTGCGCCGGCGGGCAGAAGAATAGAGACAGGCCAAATGTCAGGAAGGATAGAATGTTCTGACAGCGGCGATGTCGAGCGGGCTGAGTTGTCCGTTTCCGTTCCATGCTGGATTACAATAGTTCATGATGGAATTGGGGTCGTATTTGGTGACTTTATAATCGCCGACCGAGCCAGACGCTTTCTCGTTGCGGCACTGCTCCGGCGCATCGTCGCGGTTCTGTTCATGCGTGAAACCAAGCGCATGTCCGAATTCGTGGACCGCAACCGCACGAATGCAGAACTCGCGTCTATCTCGACAGCCTTTGCTCCAATGATTGAAACTGAAATTGAGAGTCATGCCCGATGGCTTGCGGTCAAGGTATTTTCCGACGACATCGGTGTGAGCGCCCTCATCAGCGACCCGCACGTGCACACCGGGCGCGCCGTCGGTACACAACGACCAGGTCTTCGAAAACCACACTCCGCCTTGCGCCGCAGACTCCCAGGTCTCCGCAACCGCTTTTCGAACTAGGTCGGCATACTTTTGATCCTTCGGCTGCAGATTCTCCCAGCAGACGGGGATTTCCTTAATCTCCCATTTCGATCCGCGAATGACCGTACCGTACAGCTCCATTTCGGACACTCCCGAAGGAAGCGCAGGCTGAGCATTCGCGCCCAAAGAGATCGAGAGCGCGAGCAGCAGAACGAGTCTGGGCAACCAGAGGCGAACCATTGTCCTACTGCGTCGGGGTTGGGGTCGGCGGGAACACAGGCACCGGCGCCACGATGAATCCATTTGTCCGGGGTCCGCCGCCCGTACGGCGTCCGGCGCCTCCCGGGAATTCCTGCGACTTCTCTCCTCCCGGCGAGGGAGCTGTGTAAATTGGATTGTCCTTTGATCCAAGCGGCGGCGTCTTCGCCGCGTAGCCGGCGGACCCGGATTTGGCTCCGTTGGCAAGCACCGCATTCGGACCGTTGATGTAGATTCCGAGATTACTGAACTGCTGAGCGGAGGCAGACGCCTGAACTGCAGCAGGCGTCCAACGCGACGACGTGAGGGAGTACTTTGCCTCGACGCCGCCGGTAACCTGGATCGAAAACGTGTAAGTCATCTGCGCCGGCTCCGCGCTCTCCGAAGGCATGGCCGGCGTGAGATTGTTAGCGGCGATGAGAATAGCATTGTCCCGCAACCAAGCCGCCAGTGGCTTGGACGCATCGACAATGATGCGCTTATAGGCGGCGCGGTCCGGGTACTTGTTCTCGGCGAGTCCCTCGAGCTCGATCAGGTCCGTAGGCGTTCCTCGATAGCAGCCACGCTCGTACGTTGCGGGTCCCGCGGCAGCCGGCGTCGAGTCGGACGCAAGCTGGGCGTTCTGCTTCATCAGGAATGACCAGATCAGGTCATAGGTGTCCTGGGCTGAAGCAGTGGGACCCACATGGGTGATCTCACTACTGGTCGCGCTCAGAATCCGCTTGTAATCGAACGCTGTACCGGATCCGAGCCCGCCCGTATCGGTCACCTTCAACTCCAGGAAAAAGGTGCCATACAGGAACGGGTCTATGTCGAAATGAGCGTACCTGTCGAAGGCCTCTTCAGGCCTGGCCTTGTAGATCTTCAGGTATTCCTTCCGCCTCTCCCGTTCGATCTGGTAAAAGGTCACGACCTCACATCGGATCGACTTGAGGAAATACGGCAGCTCACCGGCCGTGATCACGCCTGTCTGCGGATCATGAATATAGTACAGGCTGGTACACCCGCCCATGGCGAGACAAATGCCAACGCATGCCGCGCCTCGGCTAAAATTCCACATATGACCGCCCCCGTCCGCGTCGCTAAGCACGCGCGGATCTCCCGCCCAGATTGAAAAACAGTCCGTATGGGTTCGTCAATAGCATCCTGACCACAATGCAGCTTTTCGTTGTCCCCGCTAGGTTTCGCGCAGCTTTTCCCTGGGGCCATATACTTCTAAGGAAGCGTGTTGGGC
This sequence comes from Bradyrhizobium sp. CCBAU 11361, assembly GCF_028128935.1. Taxonomy (NCBI): domain Bacteria; kingdom Pseudomonadati; phylum Pseudomonadota; class Alphaproteobacteria; order Hyphomicrobiales; family Nitrobacteraceae; genus Bradyrhizobium; species Bradyrhizobium sp. CCBAU 11361. Next base: position 8,679 of record NZ_LBJZ01000158.1, on the reverse strand, counting down.
ATGGCCGCTCGGCACGGGCGAAGAAGTGTGAGCAACGAACAGAGCCGATTGCAAATCGGGCGGCGCACGCCTATCGATGCAACATATTACTCCTGTCATTTGGACGAATATTTTGCCTGGGCCCGTGGTCAGCCGAGTCGAAACGTCAGCCTTTGAGGCCTGGAAGAAGGAGGCGCGAGAGCTTGCCGAGCGCCAGGAGCAAATCACGAATGCCAGTCGGGACGATCTCAGGAAAGCTCTGATCGATTCGACACGCTGTTTCGGAATGCTCCGGGAAGCGTGCACAAGGCCTACCGAAATCTTGCGGAAAAGCGAATCGAGGAGGCACGGGAGAGCTTCACCGACTCAATAGGAGACGGCCATCTCTCGTGGTCGCTGTCCGACGAGACGCCTGAGCTGGCAGCGTTGAGGATGGGCGGCCTCATACGGGAGATCGACCGGGTGCTTGCTGAGCGGCGGTCTCAGTGGCCGATCGCGCCGAGTGAGTGGCACCTCGAGCAGCTTGGATGCTGGTTCATCCCACGGCAGGGCGTGAGCGCATTGCGACCGGCTCGAAGGCTGCAAGCCTATTCGAAGCGGGGCCTGCTCTTTCATCGGATCCTGAGCGCAACGCTCGGGCCAAGGAATGCTGCCTACGCGGAGCGCTTCAGAGCATTCTACGATCTTTTGCAGATGTCGATAAACACCTCCAAGCTCGCACGACCGAGCGAGGTCACCCGCCGCCACGTCTCGGACCATCTCGCCTATCAGTGAGCGCAGCCCGCGCGAGAGCCGCTGTGTCGGCCATGTTCAACTGGGCCATCCGGGAGGGGCTGGACCTTCCGGCCAATCCGGTGCTCGGCACCAACCGTCCGCCTGCGCCGGCATCCCGTGATCGGGTTTTGTCCGATGCGGAGCTAAGAGCGATCTGGCTGGCATGCCACGATGACGACTATGGCCGCATCGTCCGGTTGCTGATCCTCACCGCCCAGCGCCGCGACGAAGTGGGTGGCATGCGATGGCCTGAAGTTGCTGAAGCGACGTGGACCATTCCCGGGGGCCGGGTCAAAAACCATCGCGAGCATATCCTCCCCCTCGCCCCTGCGGTTCTGGCCTTGATCCAAGCCCAGCCCCGGCGCATTGATCGGGAGTTCCTCTTTGGTGACTTTGAATTACCCACATCTGCCGCCTCAAGGCCGACACCGCTTTTGTCATCGAGGTCGTCAGCATCTTGTAAGCTCAGCCCCGCAATCTACCGTAATCAAAAGACCGGCTGTGACGGTTCCCAACGGGAGACGAGGCATGGATTCTATCGACCGAGCTTTGGCCGCACGCACTGTGCCAACAATGATCGAAGAGGGAGAAATCCGGCGTTCGAGTACGGAAGCTTCCCCACCAGCCGATCCAACGGACTCTCGCCAGCAGCCAAGCGCGCTGAGAATGGTCGAACCATCCAACGGGGGGGACAATTCGCTGGGCAGTATGTCCGGGGAATTCCGCGCAGTGCTGGCCGGGGTACAGGAACGTCTCCCGTATTCTCGCATGAATCGCCCCTATCGTGAGTCCGCGTTGCGTGACGGTCCTCGCTTTGTGCGCAACCCGTCGCCGGGCCGCGCTAGCGACAGCTCTGAGGGGATTCTCGACCGCAACGCCGTTTTAGACTCCTCGGGCGGTTTTGCCTCAGAGGCTGATATTAACGATTATCGCCAGTGGTGTGCTGAGCGGTTGGCCAGCAGTAGCCTGGGAGCCAATCCACTGGCCTTGTCCGTTGCTTCGGCGGAGTGGTCGCCGCTTGCGTTGCCTAACGATGCTCGCCTTGTGCCGCATGATGGGGCCCGTGAACCGACCACCCCGGGTCAGCAAACCCCTTCATCGCCTTCCATCGCGCCTGTGCGTCATCACCAGGCCCACGCCTTGGGGCGTCGAAGCGACACCGTCGACACTTTCGAGAACTACATTGAGAGCCAAGACGACACTAGCGACAGCTTGAGTTTCACTGCGTCAGAGGAGAACCTGCGTCGCCAGCGCACCCTCCTCGAGTTGGCTCGACTGGAGCCCTCCCGTGACAGAGTACGCAGCGACGACTCAACGCTGCGCGAATTCGCCCACGCATTCGCGCTTCAGCGCGACCAACGAGCTGGGCCGTCTGTCGTGGGCCCGGCCCGCGAGCCCGGCTTTCAGAATCAGGAAGCCGCCGGGCCCTCGTCTTCCGCCGAGCCTTCACGCCATCGCCAGCGACTGGATCGCGCAGCAACAGGACCAATGAATAACTCCGGGCCACCGGATTTCGGGCCTGTTGTCGGCCCGAACTGGGTCCATCGTGATCAACCGGCCCCCGATCCCCTGATTCTTCAGTTAGATCGGCACGGCTTACTGCCGAATTCGAGCGAGCCACAGAGGAGCATCGACATCTATAGCGTGCCCTATACAGTTGTGCGGGGTCCGGGAGGACCACGGGACATTCGCCTCTTCCGTAACCGGTATGTTCCGCCGCCGCAATCTCGTATCGCCACGCCGTGAGCAGCCCGCGTGCGGATTCCAATGATCGCGCGCAGTTATTGATCGGGGTAGGGGGGAGCCTAGCAGCTCCGCCCCTCCCACACGACGTTGCGAACGGGTCCGTACACGGCGGTTCGAGAAGTTGCGCTAACACGATCGGAACAATGATGTCAGGCCGAGCGATTTGAAGTATGCATTTGAGAGCCCAGTAGAGAGCGGGCGAGATACCAAGGACCGCGGCCGCTGCCGGCCGTGTTCCTTCAGCCCACTCTGAAACCCCATTTGCGATGAGTGCTGCGCAGCGGCGCCGTGGAGTTTTCCATTGGCGCCACAGAGCGGCCCGCAGTCGCGGTCGGACCCAGCGAGTGAGGGCTATCAGCACCTCGGGCGTTTCACAGAAGCCGAAATAGCCGCGCCAGCCCGCATATAGGTGGCCAGTTCTTCCATTGTCGTCTTGATGCTGGCGTCCTTTGCCTTTCGCGTGATCTCCCGGATTCGCTGTTTGAAGCGTTCCAGAGATTTCGGCGCGATCGTGCGCTTGATGCCTGGACCAGCGGTGAAGCTGAACCCGAGAAACTTCTGCTCCTGCGGTCGTGCCGCCGCACTCTTCGCCTCGTTTACCTTGAGCTTTTGTGAGATGAAGCGCGAGATGCTCTCCATCGCCCGCTGACCCGCGCGTTCGCTGCAAACGTAGATGTTACAGTCGTCCGCAATCAGCTGCGCGCGCCCTATTCAGTTGAAGCCGACAGTAGCCCATAGTCGGTTCTGCAGTGCCCGCCGATCGATGATGAGATCGTTGTCGGTGACGTCGTCGGGCAACGGCCAGGTCAGCCCCGCCGCCTCGAACCGGCGGATCGTCAACCGCACCGTCGAAGGCGCCGTTCCGACCCGCCGCGCTATCTCGCGGGTCGGCATCCCGGCCGACTTCAATCTGATCACATCGCGCGCATGGCGCATCGCAAGCCTCTCTGTCGGCATCCAGGTCCCCCTTCGCAAAGCCGAAAGGCGGGACCGTATCGGAGCCAGAAGAAGCCTCATCATCCCGGGCGAGATCATCTCGGAATGGTGGGCGACATCGAGCGGAATCAGCATTTGTGTAAGCGTTTAGCCGCACTTTCAATTACCCATAGTTGTAGCCTCGATTGCGGCTCCAAGTTCGATGTCGTTCAGCCGCGATAGTCCGCGCCAGATCACGGTGTTTCCTGGAGGCGGATCGTTGGCTCGGGCCAAGTATCCTCCGAGCCGCGCGATCTTGACGACATAGTGCGAGAGCGTGCTTCGTCGAGAGCAATCACCACCCCTGTGTTTCACCAAATGATCAAGAAGCCTGATTTCGGGATCTGTCAGCGCCATTTGCGGTACGGCATTCGGCGAGGAGCGATTGAGCATCGTCATCCAGAAGACGCGCCAACTCACAATGCAGAAGACCGCGATCAGATTGACCAGACGCTCAGCAGTTCGCAATTTTGAGTCCTCTGCTTTGCAGCCCGATTTGAGGATCTTATGGAAGACTTCGATCTTCCACCTCAAGGCGTACCATTCGATTTTATTGATGGCGTCCTTGCGCGATTGGACTGGGAGATCGGTGAGGAGCTTCCACTCGATTTTCTTTCGCCGCTTCGGCCTTCCCCGCTCTTGAGCATGGATCACGGTCAGAGTGAGTGCGGGATATTTCGTCTGTTTGCCAATCGGCGGCAGGACTCGTATCTTGCGGTACCTGATCTCAAGAACGGCGTCGTCGGGGTCCCCTTTGTCGTCCTTGACCTTGATCCGATGTAGACCCTTGATCGTAACCTCGTCCATTTCATCGGCAATTGTATGATTGCCGTCCCCGGCAAGCCGATCAACACAGGTTCGCACCAGGAAATGCGTTCCAGCCTCCTGGGCCAGGCAAAACAGCTCATAGATGTCGCTCTCGCGATCACCAATATGAACGCATCGTCCAGGGGCAGCGAGAAGGTCGGTCGATTGCCGTAAGTTCTCGAGCCAGCGGATGCTCTCCTTCTGCTCGATCGGCGCCCGTGTCGGATTGATCTTTCGCTTCAGCGCCGTCGTCCCCTTGAACTTCTTGCGGGTCCAGAACTTGATTGCCGACAGTCCGAGCGGAAGCCCCTCGGTCGTCACGGCGAGACTTGAATGCATCAGGATGCCGCACTGCGTGCGTCCTGCCGTCTTGCCCGTAAAGCCGATCAGATCCGGCTTCTCGCGCTTGAAGCTGAATTCCGTCGTGTCATGGAGGACGAGGATCGGTCCCTCCGTCGCCGCTACGCGCCCGCGCGTCGCCTCGAAATGACCGCAAAGAATATCCGCCTCGTCGACCCGCTCGTTGGAGAAGAAGCGATAGGCGGCCTTCGTGTTGGCCCAATCCTGACAAACAAGCGGGATGCTTTGACCCATGTCGCTCCCGATTTGTGCGAGCAATTTGCAGAACCGGCGACCAAGCCGCTCATCCTTAAACTCGCATCCCGCAACTTCCCGATCAACCCACGTCTCGATACCGGTCGTCAATCGCTGAGCACGCGCCCCCGCGCGTTCCTTCACCAAGCCCATCGAACACCCCGCGCTTCCGAATCAGGTGCTCAACAACGAATCACAACAGATTCTACCGATTCAAGATTTCGCCCGCGGCGCCTCGCTCAAATCCGACGTCAAATGTGGGTAATTGAAAGCTTTGGTGATGGGCCTCGACGCAAAGGTGATGACAAGAAACGCGGTTTCTCCGGCTGGTCGAAGTCGAAGGCTGCGCTTGATGCGCGCATTCTTGAGGCCCAGGGCGAGGCTCTGCCCGCATGGACCGTCCACGACATTCGCCGATCCGCTGCCACGGCAATGGCGGATCGGCTCGGGGTGTTACCGCACATTGTAGAAGCCGTCCTGAACCATGTTAGCGGACATCGCGCGGGCGTCGCAGGCATCTACAATCGAGCTCGCTACGCCGAGGAGATGCGCGACGCGTTGGAGCGCTGGAGCGAACACGTGGCGGCCATTGTTGGCGATGCAAGTCGCAAGCTGCCGCCCGCTCACAAATTTGAGGCGTCGTTGGGGGTGGAAGGATCTCCCGACGGCACTTCCGGAAGTGAGCGTATGAATTGCTTCACTTCGCGATAACCCGCAAAACTCGGCGGCTCGGTCGTCTCCGACGCAAGCTCAAATCGCGGACACGCAACACCCGATTATTGCGATTGGTCGAACAGGAAATCCCCCGTCTTGTTGCATGAAAGATTCTCTGCGTCCCGAACGTAAGTAGCAATCGAAAAGACCAACAAAAACAAAAGAGTTTGCGCTTGTTTGATGTCCTATGGCGCGGTTTGTTCACGGGATTGCAGTGGCCAATCGGTGGCTAAGCCGAGGCGGGGTGTCTTGGCCGAATAGCGGATTTCTACTCCGCGGGTTGCAGGTTCGAATCCTGCCGGGATCGCCAATAAAATCAATGCCGTAGGTCTTAAAATCTTTGAGAAGCCGTGTCTCATTTGGTCCTAGAAAAACCCTTTGATTTCAGGCTTTCCCGATTAGTCTCGCTCAGTGGTGAGACACGGATCGTACACGGCGCTTCTGGCTTTGTTCTTCGCAAATAACGAAAGCCCCGCTCAAAACAAAGCCCGCCGGCCGAAGCCGACGGGCGCTACTGCTCAGAGGTCCTGCCGCCGCACTAACCGCACGCATCGCCTTTTGACGGGCGCGCAACGACGTGAGCCTACGTTCTCGCTGGCTGGTCTGTGGCGAGCACCGTTTGAAGCGCGCGCGCCGCGGTTTGCCGAAGTTGATAATGCCATCCGTCTGGGCCGATCGTGTCGGTGTCTGGCCACTCCACGCCCTGGTCCTCCACCTCGTTGGCGTAACGAAGCAGTGCCGCGACGCCGGCAATGGAAGTCGGCATCGTGTTGGCGAGCGCCCACTCCAGATCTTGGCTAGAGTCGCATAGCTGCGCGACTCGTTCCTCGGCGTAAGGAAGGCCGATTTCTTCCCGCTTCGCCCAGATCTCAAACCTGTCGCGATCGAGATCGGCGTGTAGCTGGGCCTTGATTTTGGGGGAATGTCGGCTTCCGGCGACAAGACAATCGTCGATTTGCTTGTGAGAATGCAGATAGTACGGATTAACCCCGTCCTTCATACCCCATTGCACGCGCCCCGGCCGCCGGAACTCCTCCGGTACGATTTCCTCGAGTTCGTCGCGAGCCATCAGGGCGGCCTCATAGGCCCGCTCCTCGGCGCGATGCCGGGAGATCAACGCGAAGATTGGATCGACGTCAGGGATGCTAGGGCACCCGCTGGCGCGCCCACGGCTGCTGCTGGCGGATTTGTCGCCAGCGATAGAACTGCACCGCTGACGGCCACGCTCGCGGCGTGGGATAGGAAGCGGCGCCGCGTCGAAACTGCCGGCATAGGTGTGCTATTCTCTGGATTAACCTGAGCCATGACTTACCTCATGATTTGGGCCAGGCCTGTCGCCGTGCTTCCAACACGGTCGGCGGGCCGCTTGTTTTCCAAGCCTGAAAACGGTAAGACCGAATTGTGAAAAAGGCAATACCAAAGCGTGTCGGCGGGAAAAGGCCCGGCGCAGGTCGCCCTGCAACGGGCAGAGACCCCTCGCGCACATTCCGCCTCTCCGATGAATTCATGGCAAACCTCGATGCGTGGGCGGCACAGCAGGCCGACAAGCCCGCTCGCTCCGAGACCATCCGCCGACTGGTCGAGATCGGACTGAAGGCGAAGGGCTAGCTGGATGTCCGATCGAGACGCAGGCGCGGATACGCTCAAGAAGGAAGCGACAGTCAAACAACTGTTGCGGCGCGCGGCCAGATGCACACGCCCCAGCCAGGTCTTTTCAGTCGTACCTCATGGGCGTGAGACAGACGCGAACCGCGAGTTTGCGTCGGATCGCGATGGCGATGCGGTCGCATGGTTTTTGGGCGCGCTCCCAATATTTGTGATCATTCATGTGATCTGCGTGAAAATCGGCGCGATCTAGCCTGCAAGGAAAGTCATGCGCGATGATAGGCTTTCGCTCTCGGTGTTCACAATCGAGGTCGATCGAAAGCCGGTTGTTGCTTTCGCTGCTCGAAAATATTCGGATGCTGAGGCGATCTGTGCCGACCAAAGAATACGCGCCAAACTCAACGCGGCGCGGTCGGGCGGAAAGCCTCTTTGCGACGAATTGGCTACCTTGCGCGTTCGACTTGCCAATCCCGAAGAAAAGAACCGCTACCGAGAGCAGACTTCAGCGCGATCTGCAGATGCTGGTCTGCCAGTATATTTGGTCGATCTAGATCGGTAGCTGATTGGGAATCAGCCAAAGCGAAAGCCGTAAAGCGTCGCTCCTACGCTCATCTCCACCAAACCGCAGAATTGCGCTGTGGAAGGGCGCCCCTGACGGGGCAGAGCAGCGGCTCAAATGCGGCGGCTCCACAAATTTGTAGCGCGTCAGCTCACTTGCACTCGCGCAGCCGTTGCGAGAAGATACCGCTTTTGAGGCGGCATTTATGAACCAAGATTGAAGTTCCGAGACCTATTCTCAATAGGCCACTCCAATTCAGCGCGATCGATGAAGTGCTTCTGTTCCTGGAGAAGGAGAAGCGGCTTTGGGAGTGGACCACCAGCCAAAACATTCGAGGGCCAGCTGCGGAGCTGATCAGGGGATTTCAACCAAATACATGGCAGATCTCCTTGATCCGAGCTTCGAGGGCCGCCTGGCCGGAGCGACGGGATTTGTAGTGGTAGGTCGAGCGGTCGAACTCGAGGGCCGCACAGGCCTTACGGATCGACACCTGCCACTCACCGCAAACCTCATCGACGAGCTTGCGCTTCCGACCAGGCTTCACAGCTTTCGGCGGATCACGTCCTGCAGCATCTCCTGGTCGAGCGACAGATCTGCCACCAGCTTCTTGAGCTTGGCATTCTCGTCCTCAAGCTGCTTCAACCGGCGCATCTCGGTCGGCAGCAGTCCGTCGTACTTCTTCTTCCAGTTGAAATAGGTTGCCTGACTGATCTCGGCCTTGCGGCAGATGTCCGCAACCGCGACCCCGTCGTTGCCTTGCTTCAGGATAAACGCCTTCTGGGCGTCCGAAAATCTCGAGGCCTTCATGTCATCCGCTCCTCCCAGCCGAGGGGATTCGGCAGCGCAAGACTCTAGAACCTATCTCAAAATTGTCGAAACAGGATCAGCAGGCAAGCGAGCTGGACGAAGCCGAGGAAGTTTTGCGG
>NZ_LBJZ01000157.1:0-43494 GCF_028128935.1 Bradyrhizobium sp. CCBAU 11361 | reverse complement strand
TCTCGGCCTTCCGCTTGGCTTCGTCCTCGTGGCGATGGCGCTCGTCCTCGGCCTTGCGGCGGGCTTCGGCGGCTTCGCGCTCGGCGCGTTCGGCGGCCTCGCGGACAGCGCGGCGCTGGGCCTCTTCCTCGGCCTGGCGGCGTTCCTCGACTTCGCGGAGCTTGGCATCGGCCAGCGCGCTGGCACGGGCCGAACGCTCGTCCTCGGTCAGGGTACGCAGCACCACGCCGGAACCGGCGTTGCGCGGCTGGGCGGGCGGAGCGGGGCGCGACGGAGCGGGCGCGGCCGGTGCCGGCTTTGCAACAACCGTGGGAGCCTGCGGCTCGGGGCTGCCGTCGATACGGCGCTTGCCGCGCTTCTCGACCACGACCTGCTTGCTGCGGCCATGGCTGAAGCTCTGGCGCACAGTTCCCGTTTCGACGCGCGGCTTGAGCGTTAGCGTCTTGCTCGGAACGCTCAGCTTCTTGTCGTCAGGGGTCTTGGTATCAACCATTCAGCAGTCCTAATCCTGATCTGTTAGCGTTGTGCGTTGCCGCACAGTCCTATCGGGTCGTCGTTGTCTCTCAGAAATCCTGGCCGGGCTTTTCGGCAGTCTTGTCATCGTCCGCCATCCGGTATCGGACCAGCATCTGGCTACGTGACAGGAATGACCTGCTCGCCGGGCCCGCGAGCAGGGCAGCATGTATCACATTTGACCGGGGCAGTGCCAAATCCAATTCTATCGATTTCAGTACCGTCACGACGGGAATCTGCGGCTTGGAGCCGCGATTTCCGGCATTTTGACGTGCCAGCATGTCCAATTTGCGGATTCCGTCCGCGGCCCCGTCGCTGGCGTGGATCAGGACCTCGACCGTGCCTTCGCGCAGGGCGCTCTCGACCTTGCCGAAGCCGGCCACGATCTGGCCCGCCTTGGCGGCGATCCCAAGGGCTTCCGTCACGCTCCGGACCAGGAGCGCCTCGATGTCGGCGGGAAGCGTCTGAGGGGTGCGCAGCTCGCGCTTGAAGGCCTTGTTAAATTGGTGACGCCGCACGGCTTCCGCAACCACCTCGCGCGAGGCGGTGATCCACATGCCGCGTCCGGGCAGCTTGCGCTTGAGATCGGGAACTATGTCGCCCTGGGGCGATACGACGAAGCGGATCAGCTCGTCGATCGGCCGGACCTCGCGGCTGACCGCGCACATCCGCATGGTCGCGGACCTTTCGGTCCGCGGCCCATGATCGAGTTCGCTGTCAGAGCTGGCAAGCATCCGGGCGACATCCTCCTTCGCCCTTAAGCCGGTTGATCTTCGGTCGCCTCAGCCTCTTCAGCGGGCTTGGCGAGATCGGCCTCGGTGATCCAGCCGGCCTTGACGCGAGCCTGCATGATCATCGCCTCGGCATCGTCACGGGAGATGTCGATACCGTCGAGCGCACCCGGATATTTGGTGGATTCGCCACCTTCCTTGCGCTCGGTCCAGCCGACCAGATCGTCGGTGGCGCAGCCGGCGAGGTCGTCGACGGTCTTGATGTCGTTCTCGCCGAACTTCACCAGCATCTTCGAGGTGACGCCGGGCACGTCCTTGAGAGCGTCCTCGACGCCGAGTTCCACGCGCTTGGCCTCGAGCTCGGCTTCCTGCTGCTCGAGATATTCGCGGGCGCGGTTCTGGAGCTCCTGCGCGGTCTCCTCGTCAAAACCCTCGATGCCGGCGAGCTCCTTGATGTCGACCATCGCGAGTTCCTCGACCGAGGTGAAGCCTTCGGACGCGAGCAGCTGGCCGACCACCTCGTCGACGTTGAGCGATTCCATGAAGACGCGGGTGGAGTTCTCGAAGTCGGCCTGGCGGCGCTCCGATTCCTCCTGCTCGGTCAGGATGTCGATATCCCAGCCGGTGAGCTGCGAGGCCAGACGCACGTTCTGGCCGCGGCGGCCGATCGCCAGCGAGAGCTGGTTGTTGGTATCGGGCACGACGACCTCGATGCGCTCGCGGTCTTCATCGATCACGACCTTGGAGACTTCGGCCGGCGCCAGTGCGTTGACCACGAAGGTCGCGATGTCGGGCGACCAGGGAATGATGTCGATCTTCTCGCCCTGCAATTCGTTCACCACCGCCTGCACGCGCGAGCCGCGCATGCCGACGCAGGCGCCGACCGGATCGACCGAGGAATCGCGGGAAATCACGCCGATTTTCGCGCGCGAGCCGGGATCGCGGGCAACCGCCTTGATCTCGACGATGCCGTCGTAGATCTCGGGCACTTCCTGCGCGAACAGCTTCGCCATGAACTGCGGATGGGTGCGGGAGAGGAAGATCTGCGGGCCGCGGGTCTCGCGGCGGACGTCGAAGATATAGGCGCGGACGCGGTCGCCGTTGCGGAAGACTTCGCGCGGCAGCATCTCGTCGCGGCGGATGATGGCTTCGCCACGGCCGAGATCGACGATCACGCTGCCATATTCGACGCGCTTGACGACGCCGTTGACGATGTCGCCGATGCGGTCCTTGAATTCCTGATATTGCCGGTCGCGCTCGGCCTCGCGCACCTTCTGCACGATCACCTGCTTGGCCGACTGCGCGGCGATGCGGCCATATTCCAGCGGCGGCAGGGTATCGGCGATGGTGTCGCCGACCTGGGCGCCGGGATTGGCGCGCTGCGCATCCACCAGCGAAATCTGGTTGGAGTGGTTTTCGACCTTCTCGACCACCAGCATGTGGCGCGACAGCCGCAGCTCGCCCTTCTTCGGGTCGATCTCGGCGTGAACGTCAGTCTCGCTGCCGTAGCGGGCACGCGCCGCCTTGGCGATGGCGTCCTCCATCGCCGCGATGACGATGCCGCGGTCGATCGATTTCTCCCGCGCGACGGCATCGGCGATCTGGAGCAATTCAAGTCGATTGGCGCTGACTGCCATGGCTAGTCTCCTTCGTCAGGCTCGATCTCGCCGCGCCGCGCGCGTTCGGCGGCCAGGCGATGCTTCTTCGTGTTGGTCGGTGCCGGCTTCTTCTTAGGCTTGGTGTTCTTGGTCGTTTTTTCGCTGATTTTCGCGTGAGGCGCAGCCGGCGGCTCCAGGCCGAGATTGCGGCGCATCTCGCGCGCCGCGGCCTTGCCACGGCGCATCGATTCCGCGATCAGCTCATCGGTCAGCACCAGCCGGGCCTCGCTGATATCCTCCATCGTCAGGAGAACGTCGCGTTCCTCGGCCGCCTTGACGTCGTCGCGATGCAGATGCACGCGGTCGCCTTCGACAGGGCCGATCATGCCGCGGAACCGCTTCCGCCCCTCATGGGCGACCGCCATCTCGACCTTCACCAGGTGCCCGGCATAGCGCTCGAAATCGGAGCGCCGCACCAGGGGGCGATCGATCCCCGGCGAGGAGATTTCCAGCCGATAGGCGCGATCGATTGGGTCGGCGACGTCGAGCACGGGCGACAGCGCCCGCGAGATCGCCTCGCAATCCTCGATCTGCATCGAGCCGTCCGGGCGCTCGGCCATGATCTGCACGGTGCAGCCGGCCTCACCGGAGATACGGATCCGCACCAGGCGGTAGCCCATGCCCCGGAGCACGGGCCCTGCCACCGCGGACACCCGTGCCGCGACGCCCGGCTCGACCACGAGCCTCGGCTCGGCCAGCAACTCGGCATCCGTGGAACCAGTGGTCGGTTCGGTCATATCCAGGGTCAAGGCGCTCGATGGTTAAGGCTTGGTTACAATTTCAAAGACCGCTTCGGAACTCTCCCGACAGCGCGCCGGGCCGCATCTTCCGCCAAGCCGCGCTCAGGTAATAAAAAAGAGCGGGTCCTTTCGGGCCCACTCTCACTACGCGGATCGTATGAGAAGATGAATTGGCGCTGATATAGCCCTTTCCACCCTCCCGGACAAGGCCCATCGCAGGGCAAGCGAGGCTTTTTGCGCCATTCCGGCGGCCCCCCGCGCAACGCTTCCTTCATCAACGGGGCCTAAATTCCCTGATTGTGGGGCGGCTTGGACCAAGGGCGCACCCGCGGCGTGCCCTGTACGAGTTTGCGTTTTCATGACCGTTGCCACGTCGCTCATTCCCGGACTGGACGAAATCGTCAAACGCGGCGATCCCCGGCGCCGTGGCGAAATCGCGCGTGCCATCGCCGAACTGTTCTTCCAGGATCCGGACAAGCTCCGTCCCGAGCTCATCGATCTCTTCGACGATCTCCTGATCGATCTCGTGCCGCATGCCGAGCTCGCCTCGCGCGTCGATCTCGCCGAGCGCTTCTCGCGCCTGGACAACGCGCCGCGGCACCTGGTGAACCAGCTCGCCCGCGAAAACGAGATCATGGTGGCCGGCCCCGTGCTGCGCCGCTCGCCCGTGCTCGACGAAGCCGCACTGGTCGAGATCGCGCGGCTGAAGGGCCAGGGGCATCTGCTGGCGATGACGGAGCGCCCCGCTCTGTCGTCTGTCGTCACCGACGTGCTGGTCGAGCGCGGCGATCGCGACGTGGTGCGTCGCGCCGCGGGCAATGCCGGTGCGGTGTTCTCGCCTGGCAGCTATTCCGAGCTGATCAAGCGTGCCGCGCAGGACGGCGTGCTGACGCTCAAGATCGGCCAGCGCAACGATCTTTCCGGCGAGCACCTGAAAGAGCTGCTCGACGGCACGCTCGACGTCATCCGCCGCCGTCTCTCCAGCGTGGTCAATCCCGTGCGCCAGGTCGAGATCAAGCGCGCCATGGCGGCGATCGAGGAGGCCGCGCTGCCGCCCGGGCCGCGGCGCGATTTCTCGTCGGCACAGCGTACGGTGCTCGCCTTGCATCGCGAGGGCCATCTCGGCGAGAGCGCGCTGCTCGGCTTTGCCAAGGCAGGCAAATACGAGGAAGCGATCGCCTCGCTCTCGGCGATGTCCGGCGTCCGCCTCTCGATCCTCGACCGCCTGATCGCGGGCGACCGCTACGATCCGCTTCTGATCCTGGGGCGCGTGCTGAATCTCGGCTGGCCCACGGTGCGCGCGCTCATCCTGCTCTGGTACGGTCCGCATCGCGCGCCGGCCAATGCCGACATCGAGGCCGCCCGCATGAACTTCACGCGCCTGATGCCGACGACGGCGGAACGCGTCGTGAATTTCTGGCGCAACCGGCAGACGATCTAAGATTCTTTTGCTGGTCATTCCGGCGCTCGGCGCGCCCCGGAACGACGATCATTGTCTTCTGAACCGCAAGTAAGCCGCCTTGCGGCCCTCGCGCGCGGCCTTCCGGCCGTAGCGTGTCATCGTGTAGCCGTCCCAGGGCTGCCGGAAATCGTCGGCGCGCTCCGCAAGCCATTTGAAATCCGTCGAGCGCGCAAGATGCGACAGCGTCCAGGCGCAGTAATCGTCGATGTCGCAGACGAAGCGGAATTCGCCGCCGACCTTCAGCACGCGCGCCATTGCAGCGATGGTCCTGTCCTGGACGAAGCGCCGCTTCCAGTGCCGCCGCTTCGGCCAGGGATCCGGATGGATCAGGTCGATCCGCGACAGCGAGGCTGGCGGCAGCCAGGCCAGGAGCTCGGCGGCATCGCCGGCGAACAGGCGGATGTTGGCGATGTTGCCGGCCTCGATCTGCGCCAGGATCTTCGCCATGCCGTTGACATAGGGCTCGCAGCCGATGAAGCCGGTCGTGGCGAAGTTCTGCGCCTCGGCCGCAAGATGCTCGCCGCCGCCGAAGCCGATCTCGAGCCGCACATCGTTCGCCGCGGGATCGAAGATCTCGCGCGCATTCCCCGGCGCCTCGCCCGTGATGTCGAGCGCAAGATGCGGCAACAGATGATCGATCAGCTCGGCCTGGTGCTGCCTGAGCTTGTGGCCCTTGCGGCGCCCGAAGAAGGCGCGCTCGCTGTCATCGCGATCGGGATCTGACTTGCGTTCGCTCATCGCAGCGTCTGATACAGGCGATAGAGCAGCCGTGCGCGCGGGTTGAGCGACGAGACATAGAGCTGCTCGTAGTCGGTGTGTGCGCCCTTGCCGTCGACGCCGAGCCCGTCCAGCGTGCCGGTGTGGGGAGCGGTGAAATTGCCGTCCGAGCCGCCGCCGGTGTGGGTGTCGATCAGCTCGAAGCCGATTTCGCCGGCGAGCGTCTTCGCATGCTCGTAGAGCGAGGCGCCTGCATTGCTCTTCTCGTAAGGCGGACGATTAAGCTCGCCGGTGATCTTGACGGTGACGCCTTCGGTCTTCGATGTCAGCCCGAGGATCTTGCCGACGAACTCCTCCGCGTCTTTGAGGCTCAGCACGCGCAGATCGACTTCGGCATAGGCCTCTTCCGGCGTCACGTTGGGGCGCGTGCCGCCGCGCACCACACCGACATTCACCGAGACGCCGCGCGCCGGGTCGTTCATCCCTTCCAGCGCCAGGATGATATTGGCGAGCTCGCGGACGGCGCTGCGACCGTCTTCGGGCCGCGAGCCGGCATGCGCCGGCACGCCCTTGATGAACACCTGGAAGCGTCCGACGCCCTTGCGTCCGGTGACGATCTTGCCGCCGTCGCGCGCCGGCTCCGTCACCAGCACGTATTTGGCCTTGCGCCCTTCCGTCTCGATCAGCGCGCGCGAGGTGGGGCTGCCGATCTCCTCGTCGGAGGTGAACAAGTGGGTGATGCCGAGTGGCGAACGCTCGGCCGTGGCGCAAAGCGCGCGAAACGCGTGATGGGCGATGTAGGCGCCGCCCTTCATGTCGTAGATGCCGGGACCGAACGCGCTGTCACCTTCGACCTTGAACGGCAGACGTTCGATGAATCCCAGGGGGTGAACGGTATCGAGGTGGCTCAGCACCAGGATGCCGGGCTGGTCCTGGCCCCAGGCCGAGCGTGCCAGCAGATGATCGCCGCAGCCGTCGACGCCGGCGACGCGCTCGAGCGTGACGGGCAGATCGCGATAATGATCCGCGACCAGCGACACCAGCCTGTTGACCTGATCAGGCGCCTCTGTCGGCGTCTCGATCTCCACCCAGCGTCGGATGCCGTCGAGAATAGTTTTGGTATCGAACCAATTGGAGCTCGCCATGGGCGCATCTATGCCTTTGAATCGAATCATTTGAGAGGACGCACGTCAAAGCGCGGCCACAAATGACGACATAGGCCAGATTTGGCGCGGCCTCAAATCGATTGAGCTGGCCCGTCAGCGCTTGTCGGGGCCTTCGCGGGCCGCAATCTGCTCGACGAGATCGACGATGGAGCGGCGCATCTTCGAATCAGTGATTCGGGTGAACGCCTTGGTCAAGGCGAGTCCTTCGGAGGTCGCAAGGAAGTCCGAGACGTAGGAGGGCGAGGCGCCTTCTGCGAAGCCGTTCGGGCCGGCCACGCCGCTCGGTCCGCCCTCGAACAGGAACGACACCGGCACCTGGAGAATCTCGGCAATCTGCTGGATTCGGCTCGCGCCGACCCGGTTCGTGCCCTTCTCGTACTTCTGGATCTGCTGGAAAGTCAGGCCCAAAGCTTCACCGAGCTTTTCCTGGCTCATGCCCAACATGATGCGGCGCATACGCACGCGGCTGCCGACATATTTGTCAACAGGGTTGGGCGCTTTCGACATTTCCTCAGCCTCCAAACACCACCCTCAGCGCAATCGATTGAATGCCTCAGGTGCCAGCATCATAAAAATCAGACCCTGTTATTGGGAAACATTGCGGAGAAATTTAGCAATGCCCACTGTCTTTTGCAGCCGGTGCAGAATGAGGAACCCGCGTGCAGTCTGTCAACCGTGAGACCACGGTTGTCAAAGGATTCCGGCCGCTTCGGCGTTGACGGCGGGATCAGGGGTGCCGTTTGGTCACGCGTCGGCGGACCGCGAGAAGCACGGCCACCGCGACGAGCACGGCCGCAGGCACGTCGCCGACCCGCGCATAGATCGTCGGCGGGATCGCTGCGGGCAGGTTTGCGTCCAAAATGCCTTCGACGCCGAGACCGAGGCTGGCGATGGTTCGTCCCGCCGGATCGATCACCGCGGAGATGCCGGTATTGGCGGAGCGGACCAGCGGCAATCCGAGTTCGATCGCGCGCATCCGCGCCTGCTCCAGATGCTGATAGGGGCCGGTCGAGATGCCGAACCAGCCGTCATTGGTGAGGTTCACGATCCAGCCCGGACGTTCGTTGCGACCGGCAACCTCGCCGGGAAAAATTGCTTCGTAGCAGATCAGCGGCAGCGCGGACGGCGCGCCGGCGACTGGTAGCGCATGCCGCACGGTGCCGGCGATGAAGCCGCCGCGCACACGCGTGAGCTGCTCGAAGCCGAGCTTCTCCATCAGGCCCTGATAGGGAAGAAACTCGCCGAACGGCACCAGATGCAGCTTGTCGTAGACCGCGAGCACGCTGCCGTCGTGATCGATCACGTAGATCGAATTATAGGCACGGGTGATCGGCGTTCCCCGCGGCAGATCGGGCGCGCGGACCGAACCCGTGATCAGCACCGTGCCCTTCGGCAGCAGCTCGGCGATCTCCGCCATCGCGTCGGCTTCGCGGGTCAGGAAGAACGGAAAAGCGGATTCCGGCCAGATCAGGATGGTGGCATCGCGCACGCCGGTCGATTGCGGGCCGGAGGCGCGGTCCGACAGTGCCAGGTATTTCTTCATCACCTCCGCCTTGGCGGCGTAGTTGAATTTCGCGTCCTGCTGGAGGTTCGGCTGCATCAGGCGCAGCTTGGCGCCCGCGACCATCGTGGTCGGATGCAGCGACAGGCGGATCGCGCCGAAGATGCTCATGACAATCAGAAGTGCGACTGCCGCGGCCGGCGCGCGCCAGGCCACGCGGCGATCGGGCGTGCGGTCGATCAGCGTCGCGGGGCTCGCAAAGATCGCGACCGCCAGGAACGTCATCCCCCACAGGCCGACCAGCGATGCCGTCTGCGCCAGCGGCAACGGCTCCGACAGCGCATAGCCGAACGCGTTCCAGGGAAAGCCGGTCAGCGCGTGACCGCGTAGCCATTCGGCGATGGTGAGGCTTGCCGCGAGCGCAAGCACGCGCGTGGCGTTCTTGGTCCAGAGCAGGCGTGCCAGCGCAAAACCGATCGCCGTGAAGATGGACAGATAGGCTGGCAGGCCCAGCACGGCGAACGGCGTCAGCCAGGCGAACACGTCGGCGTCGACGAAGAAGGCGTAGCCGATCCAGTACAGGCCGGGCACGAAATAGCCGAGCCCGAACCAGTAGCCGGTCAGCGCCGCGGCGGGGATGCCGCCGTATCGTCCAGCGCCGGCGCCGTCGATCAGCCAGACCAGCACCGGGAAAGTAATGACCAGCACCGGGAAGAGATTGAACGGCGCCAGCGCCAGCACCGACAGCGCGCCGGCGGCCATGGCGAGGACGGCGCGCTTCCATCCCCAGGTGAGGATGATGGCTAGCGCAATCTGCCGGAGTCGCTGGAATGCGCTCACTGTGGGCCGGTCCCGTCGCTTGGCGGCGGGGTCGGCGTGTCACTGGCCGGCGGTTGACCGCTCTCCGGCGTGGCCTCGCGGCGTCGGCTCTCGCGCTGGGTGCGCGGCGCGGGGCGTTCCTTCCGCGTCGAGATGCGCAGCCGCTTGACGCGGCGCGGATCGGCATCGAGCACCTCGACCTCGTAATTGCCGGGGCCCGAGATCACCTCGCCGCGCACCGGCAGGCGCCCGACGAAGCTGACGAGATAGCCGCCCAGCGTCTCGACTTCCTCGCCGGCCTCGCCGGTGACGAAGTCCGCGCCGATCACGGTGCGGACGTCGTCGAGGCTGGCGCGGGCGTCGGCGATGAAAGCGTTGTCCGGCAGGCGCACGATCGAGGGCGGCTCGTCGCTGTCGTGCTCGTCGTCGATCTCGCCGACGATCTGCTCGACGATGTCCTCGAGCGAGACCAGCCCGTCGCTGCCGCCATATTCGTCGACCACCAGCGCCAGGTGGATGCGCGTGGCCTGCATCTGCGCGAGCAGGTCGATCGCGCGCATCGACGGCGGCACGTAGAGCAGCTTGCGGATGATGCGCGCGTCCTCGAGCGGCAGCGCGAGATCGACGGTACGAAGGTCGAGGCCGGCCGGCAGCGGCTTCTTGCGCTTGGTCTTGGTGGCGTCCGACACGCGCGCCCGCGCGGTCATGAACGCGAGCAGGTCGCGGATGTGGACGATGCCGACGGGATCGTCGAGCGTCTCGTTGTAGACGACGAGGCGCGAGTGGCCGGCGCTTTCGAAGCGGTCCATCAGCTCACCGAGCGGGATGTCGCGCTTCACCGCAATGATGTCGGCACGATGCACCATGACGTCGGCGATGCGGCGCTCGTGCAGACCGAGGATGTTGCGCAGCATGGTGCGCTCGACGGCGGAGAAGCCGGTGTCGTCGGGCGTCGAGGCGTCGAGCACGACCTGGAGATCGTCGCGCACCGATCCGGCCTTCCAGCCGAACAGCGTGCGGATCGCGCGCAGCAGCCAGCCCTCGGCGGTCGGACGCAGGACCTCGCCCGATGTCACCACGACAGGCAAATTGGGCGTGTTGCGGGGATTGTCGTGGGTCGGGTCGGAATCCGGCATCTCAGTGCGTCCCCGGGCGGTCGGCATAGGGATCGGGAATGCCGAGATGGGCGAGGATCTGCGTCTCCAGCGCTTCCATCTCCTCCGCGTCGTCGTCGTTCTCGTGGTCGTAGCCGATCAGGTGCAGGAAGCCGTGCACGGCGAGATGGCTCAGATGGTGGTCGAACGGCTTCTTTTCCTCGTCGGCCTCGCGCCGCATGGTCTCGTAGGCAATCGCGATGTCGCCGAGCATGCGCGGCGCATCGCCGGGCTTCCATTCGCCCTCGGGCTGGAGCGCGGGAAACGACAGCACGTTGGTCGGCTTGTCGATGCCGCGCCAGTTGCTGTTGAGCGTGCGGATGCCGGCATCGTCGGTCAGCATCACCGCCACTTCCGCTTCCGCGACGTCTTCGTCGACACTCTCGGCGGCGGCCGCGATCGCGCGCTGGATCACGGCTTCGGAATCGGGTTCGCGCTGCCAGCAATCGGCGACGACGAGGACCTCGGTCATGGGAAGGTTGGGGTGTGACATTGTCTTTGTTCGGAACGAAAAGGCGCTTGCGTCCGCGCCCATATGGTCCGGTTGTTGTCCCGTCAGGATTTGCCGGTCGCCGGCCGCTGCGGCAACCCTTCATAGGCGGCGACGATCCGCGCCACGAGCTCGTGGCGGATCACGTCCTCGGCCTTGAAATGAACTTGTGCAATGCCTTCGACACCGTCCAGCAGGCGGGTTGCCTCGGCGAGGCCCGAGGTCTGGCCGTTCGGCAGGTCGATCTGCGAGGGGTCGCCGGTCACGATCATGCGGCTGTTCTCGCCGAGACGGGTCAGGAACATCTTCATCTGCATCGACGTGGTGTTCTGCGCCTCGTCCAGGATGATGGCGGCGTTGGTGAGCGTGCGGCCGCGCATGAAGGCGAGCGGCGCGATCTCGATCTCGCCGGTCTGGAGCGCCCGCTCGACGATGCGCGCGTCCATGAGATCGTAGAGCGCGTCGTAGATCGGGCGCAGATAGGGATCGACCTTCTCGCGGAGATCGCCGGGCAGGAAGCCGAGCCGCTCGCCGGCTTCCACCGCCGGGCGCGACAGGATGATCTTGTCGACCTCCTTGCGCTCGAACAGTTGCGCGGCATGCGCGACCGCGAGCCAGGTCTTGCCGGTGCCGGCGGGCCCGATGCCGAACACAAGCTCGTGGCGCTTCAGCGCACGGATGTAGGAATCCTGCGCAGCCGTGCGCGCGCGCACCGGCCGCTTGCGCAAGTTGATGCTGTCGAAGGTTGACTTCGCCGACTTGGCGTCGAACTCGAACAGCGAGCCCTGCGCGATCACTGCGCGGATCGCACCTTCGACCTCACCCTGGTCGACATCCTGGCCCTTTACGGCGTGCGCGTAGAGCGTTTCCAGCACGCGGCGCGCCGCATCGCAGCCGTCGCGGGTGCCACCGATGGTGATGTGGTTGCCTTTGGAATCCACGACGACGCCAAGCCGACGCTCGATCTGCGCCAGGTTCTGGCCATAGGGGCCGACCAGTGCGGATGCGGCGCGGTTGTCGTCGAAGTCGATGACGACCTGGGTCTCTGGCGGAACTTGCATGTCGCGGTCAAATTTGCGGCTGGGAGCGATAGAAGACCAATCCGATGCGCTTTTTGGCAAGGGTTCAGGCTCCAGTGGCGATGGATGATAAAGCGGGCTCGCGCGCAACGCGCGGTGTGGCGAGCTCGCCGAGGAAGCTGTAGCGTTCGAGGCTGTCGATCCGCACCGGCAGGATTTGTCCGATGATGTCGGGCGAGGCCATCACATGCGCGGGCTGGAGGAAGGCGGTGCGGCCGACGATCTGGCCCTCCTTGCGCGCCGGACGCTCGAACAGCACATCGACCGTTGAGCCAATCGCGGCCTTGTTGAAGGCCGATTGCTGGCTGTCGATCAGTTCCTGGAGCCGCTCCAATCGCTGGTCCATCTCGGCGGGGGACACCGTCTCCTGCATGTCCGCGGCCGGCGTTCCCGGCCGGGCGGAGTATTTGAACGAATAAGCCGCAGCGTAGCCGATTTGCGTGACAAGCGCGAGGGTGGCGAGAAAATCTTGCTCGCTTTCCCCCGGAAAGCCCACGATAAAATCTGATGAAAAAGCAATGTCTTGGCGCGCGGCCCGGAAACGGTCGATGACACGCCGATAATCATCGGCGGTATGTTTGCGGTTCATGGCCGCCAGAATCCGGTCCGAGCCCGACTGCACCGGCAGGTGCACGAACGGCATCAAGGCCCCGAGATCGCGATGGGCCGCAATCAGACTGTCATCGACGTCGCGGGGATGGCTGGTCGAATAGCGCAGCCGCGCGATGCCGGGAATCGCTGCCAGATGTTCGAGCAGCCGGCCGAGCGGCCAGGTTTTTCCATCCGGTCCCTCGCCATGATAGGCGTTGACGTTCTGCCCGATCAGCGTGAGTTCGCGCACGCCGTTCTCGGCGAGCCGCTTCACGTCGTCGACGATCCTTGCCACCGGGCGCGACACTTCAGCACCGCGCGTATAGGGCACGACGCAGAAGGTGCAGAACTTGTCGCAGCCTTCCTGCACCGTGACGAATGCGGAAATGCCGCGCGCGCGGATCGCGTCGGGCTTCGGCTGGGCGAGGAAGCCGAACTTGTCGGCGGCGGGAAATTCGGTCTCGATCGCGCGGCCTTCGTTGCCGGCCCGCTTCAGCAGCTCCGGCAGATGATGGTAGCTCTGCGGACCGACCACGACGTCGACCACCGGCGCCCGGCGCACGATCTCCTCGCCCTCGGCCTGCGCCACGCAGCCTGCGACCGCGATCTGCATCGCGCGGCCGCCGCGGGCGGCCTCGTCCTTGGCGACGCGCAGCCGGCCGAGCTCGGAATAGACCTTCTCGGAGGCCTTCTCGCGGATATGGCAGGTGTTGAGGATGACGAGGTCGGCGTCCTCTGCGCTGGCCGTCTCCACGAATCCTTCCGGAGCCAGCGTGTCCACCATGCGCTGGGCATCGTAGACGTTCATCTGGCAGCCATATGATTTGATGTGCAGCTTGCGCGGCGGCGTCATGGAACCCGAAATGGAGGTGGAGGACGGCCTTCAGATATAGGCTGGAGGGGGGAAAATCCAGCGAATGGAGCCTCTGGACCGTCATTCCGGGGCGCGCGTCAGCGCGAACCCGGAATCTCGGGCCAAAAGCTCCGGATTCCGGCTTCACGCGCCTTGCGCGTGCCCCGGAATGACGGGCAAGGGGGCGAAATCAGCCCGCCAAAGCGTCCGCCCCGACCCGCCGGACCAGCTCCGGCAATTGCCGCATATCGTCGAATGTCAGTCCGGCGCCGGCGGCCCGCAGCCTTTCGGGGTGACCCGCCGGGCAGTGGCTGCCGCCATGAAAGCCCAGCACGGTCATCCCGGCGGCGTGCGCACCTGTTACCCCGGGGACGCTGTCCTCGATCACGAGGCACCGCTCCGGCGCGACCTTCATCTGCGCGGCGGCGAACAGGAACAGGTCGGGCGCCGGCTTGCCGCGCGCGACCTGGCTCGCGGAAAAGATGTTCGGGGCGAGCAGGTCGTAGAGCCCGGCGCACGTCAGGCCGTGATGGATCTTGTCCGGCGTGCCGCTCGATGCGACGCATTTCGGCAGATCGATTGCGGCAATCGCTGCCGCCACATAGGTAATCGGCTGCAGATCGCTGGCGTAGAATTGCAGCGTGGCCGCATTCACCTGGCTCTCGAGATCGTCGGGGAGACTGCGGCCGATTTCCTGCTCGACCATCCGCCGCGCGTCCTTCTCGGATACGCCGAGAAAGCGGACCAGCACCTGCTCCGAAGTGATCGGATAGCCGTGGCGCGTCAGCACATCCGCATGCGCGCGACAGGAGATCACCTCGCTGTCCACGAGCACGCCGTCGCAATCGAAAATGATGAGGTCGACGGGCACTAAGGCATGATCCGGAAAAGTGTGGAGCGGTTTTCCGACAAGATCATGCCACTTAAGACGTCGGCTTGTCGTCGTCGAGCGGAACGCAATAGAGCTCGAGCCGGTGATCGACCAGCTTGTAGCCGAGCTTGCGGGCGATTTCCGCCTGGAGCTTCTCGATCTCTTCGGAGGTAAACTCGATCACCTTGCCGTCGCGCAGATTGATGAGGTGGTCGTGATGGCTGTCGCGCATCGTCTCGTAGCGCGCGCGTCCTTCGCGAAAGTCATGGCGTTCGATGATGCCGGCATCCTCGAACAGCTTGACGGTGCGATACACGGTCGAGATCGAGATCTTGTCGTCGACGGCGACACAGCGTCGGTACAATTCCTCGACATCGGGATGATCGACCGCCTCCGCGAGCACGCGGGCGATGACGCGGCGCTGCTCGGTCATGCGCATGCCGGTGGCGGCACAGCGCGCCTCGATGCCGGACGACTTGGATGCAGAAGAGGGTTTCAGTGCGGTCATGATCTGTCTGCCTGACGGGGCGCTTTCTGCCATCAATGTTACGACAAGTCACGCCGCATCAGAAGGGCGTTCAATTGTTCCCCGTTCGGCTGTTTATAGTAGCGTTCGCGACGTCCGACCACCATGAATCCGCACCCCGCATAGAGCCGCCGTGCCGGCTGGTTGTTTTCCTCGACCTCGAGAAATATCGTGCGCACGCCGCGCCCGGCGAGGTGGCCGAGATGGGTCATCAGCAGCGTGCGGGAGAGGCCGCGGCCGCGATGGGCCTCGTCGACCGCGATCGAGAGGATCTCCGCTTCGTCCGCGCCGATCCTCGACACCGCAAAGCCGATGGTCTTGCGACCGAGGCGCAGCCGATGCACCAGCGTGTTGCGCTCGCTCATCATGCTCTCGAACTCGCCTTCGCCCCAGCCGTGGGCGAAGGAGGCGCCATGAAGCTGCGCGAGCCGCGCGGCATCGCGCGCGGAAGCCGGCTCGACGGCGGCCGTGCCGCCGCGCCACCATTCCGACAGCCAGCTCATCATGAGGTCGCGGCGTGAGCTGCGAGCGGGGGCTGAGCTGCCGGTTTCGCATCGGGTGCGCGCAGATAGAATGGCCGCGCCGGATTTGTCTCGGGATCGGCGGCAGCGCCAAGCCATGCGACCCAGCCGATATCGGGCGCGGGCTGCGCATCGACCGCGACCGGCTGCGGTGCATCCTTCGGCCAGCGATCGGCGAGGATGTTTGCGGCATTGCCGACCAGATGCGGTGCACCGAATTGCGAGGTCGCGATCGCCTCGTCGACGGGAGCGACGCCCGGCCGCACCAGCTGGCTGCCGTCGCCGGCGACGATCTGGAAGTAGACGTGATCGTGCCGCGCATCGATCGCGGAGATCACCGGCGCCGATTTGCTCTGGCCGACGACGGTAGCGGCATAGGCCGATAACGTCGTCAGCCCGACGGCCGGCCGCTTGGCCGCGAGTGCAAGGCCGCGTGCCGCCGAAATGCCGACGCGGAGGCCCGTGAAACTTCCCGGCCCGACGGTGACGGCGATGCGGTCGAGCGCGGTGAAGGCGAGATTGGCCGATTGCATGACGCGCGCGATCATCGGCATCAGCGCCTCGGCGTGGCCGCGCTTCATGAGAAGCTGTTCCTGCGCAAGCAGCTCGCCGGCGTCGGTATCGAGCACGGCGGCCGCGCACGCTTCCAGCGCGGTATCGATGGCAAGGATCAGCATGAGAACGCGAATGGCGAGTGGCGAATAACGAGGAGTGTAGCGAACCACGGGCCGATCCGCCATTCTTCACGCACGATTTGCCGGCCTCCAAAATACCCTACGACAACTGTCATTCCGGGATAGCACCAGACCCGGAATCTCGAGATTCCGGGTTCGGTCCTTCGGACCGCCCCGGAATGACGACTTCGTCGTCACATCGGCCGGACTTCGACCACGTCGGGCACGAAGTGCTTGAGCAGGTTCTGGATGCCGTGCTGCAGCGTCGCGGTCGATGACGGGCAGCCGGAGCAGGCGCCCTTCATGTTGAGATAGACGATACCGTCCTTGAAGCCGCGGAAGGTGATGTCGCCGCCGTCATTGGCGACCGCCGGACGCACCCGGGTCTCGATCAGGTCCTTGATCATGTCGACCGTCTCGGCATCGGCCTCGTCGAAGAACTCGTCCTCGTCGTCGAGATCGGCATCGCTTTGCGCGGCACCGCCGGCGAGCAGCGGCGCGCCGGACATGTAGTGCTCCATGATGGCACCGAGGATCGCCGGCTTGAGCTGCTGCCATTCACCGTTCGCCTTGGTCACGGTGATGAAGTCCGATCCGTAGAACACGCCGGTGACGCCGGGCACCTCGAACAGCTTCTCGGCGAGCGGCGAACGCGCCGCGGCTTCGCGGCTCGAAAATTCCATCGGGCTGCCGTCGACCACGACGCGGCCGGGAATGAACTTCAGCGTGGCGGGATTGGGGGTGGCTTCGGTTTGAATGAACATGGTTTTCTCCAGACGTCGCCGGTTCAAGGCCGGCGCGTGGCCTATCCACTAGCAGATGGCGACGGCGAACGCACGATCAAGGGGTGAGATGGCCGTTCCGTTGTTATATCAGCAGGTTACCCTCCCCTCCAGGGGAGGGTAAGAGGCAGCCTATGACAGCGAATCCACGCTTTGGTCGCTCAGCGCGCCGGAAACGATCGTGACGGGAACGGGGAACGTGCCCAGCTCATATGTGAGCAGCGAGACCAGTGGCCCGGGGCCTTCCGCACCGGGATTGGCAGCGAGCACCAGCATGGCGATGTCGGGGTCCTCGTCGATCACCGCGAGCAGCTGTTCCATCGGCGCACCTTCGCGGATCACCCGTTCCGGTGTGATCGCGGCAATGCCGTTGGCCCGGCCGGCGGCGCGGTCGAGCGCGGCTTCCGCCGCCTCATGCGCCTCGGCGCGCATGATGTCGGCGATACCAAGCCATTCCTGGGTCTGCTGCTCGGGCTCGATGATGCGCAGCATCACCACGCCGCCGCCGGCGCGGATCGCCCAGCGGCTGGCGTAGTAGACCGCGCGGTCCCATTCGGCGGTGTCGTCGACGATAACAAGGCATTTGGGCTTGTGACCCGGCTCGAAGCAAAGTCGCTTGCTGGTCATGCATGTCCCGGAATGTGCACGGCCGACATGCTGCCACACTCCCGCAACGTTTGGGAGAGGGGAAGCGGCCGACGCCAGCGCGCCGGCCGCGTTTTGCGGATGCAATGATCAGCGCCGGCGGATGAAGCCGACGATGTCCTTCGAGAGCTTCATGGTCTCGTCGGCGATGGCGCGAGCCCGGTCGGAACCTTGGTTCAGGATCGCGTCGATATGGCCGGGGTCGGCGACGAGGCGCTTCATCTCGCCGGCGATCGGCGCGAGCTTGGTGACGCACAGCTCCGCCAGCGCGTTCTTGAAGCTGGAGAACTGTCCGCCGCCGAAATCCCTGAGCACGTCGGCCTTGGAGCGGTCGGAGAGCGCCGCGAAGATGCCGACGAGATTGTCGGCCTCGGGGCGGGCTTCCAGGCCCTTCTCCTCGGTCGGCAGCGGCTCCGGATCGGTCTTCGCCTTGCGGATCTTCTGCGCGATGGTGTCGGCGTCGTCGGTGAGGTTGATACGCGAATTGTCCGAGGCATCCGACTTCGACATCTTCTTGGTGCCGTCGCGCAAAGACATCACGCGCGTCGCCGGGCCCGTGATGAAGGGTTCGGGCAGCGGGAAGAACAGGCCGTCATTGGCGCCTTGGGCGCGGATCGAGTCACCGAAGTCGTTGTTGAACTTCTGCGCGATGTCGCGCGAGAGCTCGAGATGCTGCTTCTGGTCCTCGCCGACCGGCACGTGGGTGGCGCGGTAAAGCAGGATGTCGGCCGCCATCAGCACGGGATAGTCGAACAGCCCGACGGAGGCGTTCTCGCGATCCTTGCCGGCCTTCTCCTTGAACTGGGTCATGCGGCCGAGCCAGCCCATGCGCGCGACGCAGTTGAAGATCCAGGCGAGCTCGGCATGGCCGGAGACCTGGCTCTGGTTGAACACGATGTGCTTGTTCGGATCGATGCCGCTCGCGATGAACGCCGCGGTCACCTCGCGGGTGTTGCGCGCGAGCTCGGCGGGGCCGCCCCAGACGTCCAGGCCTTGCGTGATCGCGTGCATGTCGACGACGCAATAGATGCAGTTGTGGGTTTCCTGCATCTTCACGAAGTTGACGATCGCGCCGAGGTAATTGCCGAGATGCAGATTGCCGGTCGGCTGGACGCCCGAAAAGACCCGTTCAACGAATGGCATGGCAAGCTTTTCCTAGAAGGTACCGGCCGTCGTTTCCAACAGCGGCGCTGCCCCGTCAAGGGCAATTCGATAATCCTGCGCGCCGAGGTCGGGCTAGGCGGGCCGCCTCAAGGCGGCAGCCGCCTCGCGCCAGGAGGCCGCGCCGAGGATTTGCAGGAGCAGGCCGTAGACGGCGATTCCGGCCGCGATCTGCACGCCCAGCACGATGAATTTGATGAGGCCATGCGCTTCGGCAGGCACCAGGCCCGCGGTCAGCCAGAGCAGGGCGCCCATGGCGGAAGCGGCGAGCACGATCCGCGGCAGCCGCTTGCGGGCGGCGACATCGACCGAGAAGCCGAATTCGCCCGTGCCCTTGCGCAGCAGCGAGAGCGCGCTGCTCCAGGCGCCGGCCGCGATGCTCGCCGCGATCCCGCTTGCACCGAAGAAATGGCCGAGGAGAACCGCAAGCGCGACCGCGACCACAAATCCCTTGGCCGTTGCCAGCAGCGGCGTCATCGTGTCGCTGCGGGCATAGAAGGCCGGCGACAGCGCCTTGATCAGCACATGAGCCGGCAGGCCCAGCGCCAGCCACATCAGCGCGCGCGCGGTGGCCGCGCTGTCATCGGCGCCGAAGGCGCCATGCTCGAACAGCAGCCGCACGATCGGCTCGGCCAGCACGATCAGGCCGAGGGTTGCCGGCAGCGCGAGCCCGGTCGCAAGTTCCAGCGCGCGCGATTCCGCATGTGCCACCGCCTCGCGGTCGCCACCGGTGACGGCGCGTGTGAGCTCCGGCACCAGCACCGTGCCCATGGCGACGCCGACGATGCCGAGCGGCAGCTCGATCAGGCGGTTGGCGAAATAGAGCCAGGAGACCGCAGAGGGCGTCGCCGAAGCGATGATCGCGCCGGCCACCATCAGCCATTGCGGGCCCGAGCTTGCGATCATGCCGGGGATGGCCTTGGCGAAGAAGCCGCGCATCTCCTTGTCGAAATTGACGCGCAACGGCGTGGCGAGGCGGCCGCTTCGCTGCGACAGCAGCATGGCGAGTTGCAGAAGACCAGCGATGCCGACGGTCGCCGCCAGCATCCACGCGGCGGAGGCGGCATCGGCATGCCAGACGAGCAGCGCCGCAATCGCGGCGATCAGGGCGATGTTGAACAGCAGTGGCGAGAACGCCGTGAGGGCAAAACGTCCTTGCGCGTTGAGCAGCCCCATCAGCACCGTGACGGGGCCGGCGAAGGCGAGATAGGGCAGCATCAGCCGCGCGTTCTGGACGGCGAGATCGAGGGTGCTGCTACCGAGGAATCCCGGCGCGATCACCGTGATGATCAGCGGCATCAACAGCGCGATGACGACCGAGATCGCGATCAGGGCCGCGCTGA
Organism: Bradyrhizobium sp. CCBAU 11361; assembly: GCF_028128935.1. Taxonomy (NCBI): domain Bacteria; kingdom Pseudomonadati; phylum Pseudomonadota; class Alphaproteobacteria; order Hyphomicrobiales; family Nitrobacteraceae; genus Bradyrhizobium; species Bradyrhizobium sp. CCBAU 11361. The sequence goes on along the minus strand of NZ_LBJZ01000157.1, from coordinate 23,497 downwards.
CCGTGCCGAGCACGCGTCCGGCGAAGGCAGATGCAGCCGCCTCGCCATCGCGGTCACGGACCCGCAGCCAGGCCGGGACCAGTGCCGCGTTCAGTGCCCCTTCGCTGAGCAGCCGCCGCACCACGTTGACGAGCTGGAAGGCCGCCAGAAACGCATCCGCCACCGCGCCGGTGCCGAGCAGCGCCGCGATCAGGGAATCGCGGGCGAAGCCCAGCAACCGCGAGGCCAGTGTTCCCGTCGAGACTGTCAGGAAGGAGCGGATCATTGCGTGTGCATAATACCGTGGCTTGCCCGCGAAGGCCGGGTCGTGATAGGCCGCGGGCCAGATTTCAGGCCGACAGGAAGCGGATTTTCCCGGCAATCGCAATCCGGCAACAGGATCAAGGTGAATGGCTGACGTGAAATATGACGTTCTCGGGATTGGCAACGCGCTGTTCGACGTCCTGGTCAGGACCGACGAGGCCTTTCTCGCCAAGCACGGCATGACCAAGGGCAGCATGTCCCTGATCGACGAGGCGCGGGCCGCCGCCATCTACCAGGACATGGGCCCGGCGACGGAAGTCTCGGGGGGGTCTGCCGCCAACACCATCGTCGGCATCGGCAGCCTCGGTGCGCGTGCCGCCTATGTCGGCAAGGTCAAGGACGACCAGATCGGCAAGCTCTACGTCCACGACATCCGCGCTGCCGGCGTCGCCTTCAACACGCCCGCCGCGAAGGACGGCCCCGCCACCGGCTGCTCCTACATCCTGGTCACGGGCGATGGCGAGCGCACCATGAACACCTATCTCGGCGCGGCGCAGGATCTGTCGCCGGCCGACATCGATCCGGCCGAGATCGCGAGCGCCGGGATCGTCTATCTCGAGGGCTACCTCTGGGATCCCAAGAACGCCAAGGAGGCCTTCGTCAAGGCAGCCAAGATCGCCCATGACGCCAGGCGCAAGGTGGCGCTGACGCTGTCGGATTCCTTCTGCGTCGATCGCTACCGCGACGAGTTCCTGTCCTTGATGCGCAACGGCACCGTCGACATCGTCTTTGCCAACGAATCCGAGCTGCATTCTCTCTACACGACCTCGGACTTCGACGCGGCGCTGAAGCAGCTGCGCAACGACGTCAATCTCGGCGTGGTCACCCGCAGCGAGAAGGGCTGCATGGTCGTCTCGGCGGAAGACGCCGTCGCCGCGCCGGCTTCCCCGGTCAAGCAAGTGGTCGACACGACAGGCGCCGGCGATCTCTTCGCCGCCGGCTTCCTCTATGGCCTGGCGCGCAACCTGCCGTACAAGCAATGTGGCGAGATCGGCGCACTCGCGGCGGCCGAAGTGATCCAGCACATCGGCGCGCGTCCGCAAGTGTCGCTGAAGGAATTGGCCGGGCAGCGCGGGCTGACGGCGTAAGGCTCGCCTCTCCCCGTCATTGCGAGCGAAGCGAAGCAATCCAGTCTGTCTCCGCGGAGGGACTCTGGATTGCTTCGCTACGCTCGCAATGACGATGGGGAGGCACGCTCGTGCCTCATCCTCCGCTGTCATCGCCCGGCTTGAGTCCGAGACGTCAGTTGTCTATCGAAAGGCCGCGGCGTACTGGATTCCCCGCTTTCGCGGGGAATGACAGTTGTCGCGTAGTGAGAGCAGCGTCCCTCACGCCGCCTTCTGCCCGCTTCCCGCATCGAGCCCGGCATAGATCCCGCGCTCGAATCCCGTGAAGGCCTCGATGCACTTGGCGTCGACGAATGGCAACACCTGCATCAGGATCACGCCGGAAACATCGCGCGCCGGATCGATCCAGAAATAGGTGTTGGCGAGACCAGCCCAGGCGAGGCTGCCGGCACTGCGGCCCTCCGGCGTTTTGGCGGTATTGATCAGGAAGGACAGCCCCCACTTCTTCACGATGTCAGGGAAGAGATCGACATCGTTGGTGTACATGGGCGCAACCGTCGTCATCTTGCCAATGGTGAGATCGCCGATGTGGTTCTGGCCCATCGTCGCGACCGTCTCGGGCTTCAGCACCTGGCTGCCGTTGCCGCGGCCCTTGTTGAGGATCATCTGGGTGAACTTGATGTAGTCGCCGGCAGTGCCGTAAAGGCCGCCACCACCCATGCAAAATTCCGGATTCTGCTCGATCTCGAACGGGATCGGCGCCAGCGATCCATCCTCGCCGCGAGCATGGGTGGCGACCAGCCGCTGGCGCATGTTGTCGGTGATCTTGAAGCCGGTGTCGCTCATGCCGAGCGGGGTGAAGAGATTGTCGCGCAAATACGCGTCCAACCGCTTGCCGCTGACGGCTTCCACTGCCTTGCCGACGAAATCGATGTTGATGCCATACTCCCAGCGCGTACCGGGATCAGACATGATCGGCGTCTTCAGCGCGATGTCCTGGCAGGAGAAGATGTTCGGAGTTCCGGTCTTCTCCAAGTAGACCGCGAGATCACCGTTCCACACATTGTAGGCAAAGCCGGCGGTATGGGTCATGAGCTGGCGCAGCGTGATCGCGCCCTTGGCCGGCCGCAATTTCGGCTCGCCCTTGGCGTCAAAGCCTTCGAGCACCTGCGGCTTGGCGAGGTCGGGCAACACGTCACCGATCGGCGCGTCCAGCGACAGCTTGCCTTGCTCGACCAGTTGCATCGCGCCCGCCGATGTCACCGCCTTCGTCATCGAGGCGATCCAGAACACGCTGTCCGTTGTCATCGCGTCGGGCTTGGACAGATCGCGCTTGCCGAACGCGCCTTGATACAGCACGTCGTTGCCGCTGGCGGCGATGGCGACGACACCGGGAATTTCCTTGGCGTCGCTTGTCTTACGCAGAATCTCGTCGATCTGGGCTTGGCTTCGCATACGCATTTCCTCCGGTTTGATTATTGTTGGAAGTGATCGATTGTCCTCCTGCGTGCCCCGCGCGGCAAGCGCGTCCCGATGCCTCCGCCGGTCGCGATGTCGTGACTTGACGGCCCGCGCCCCGCGCAGGACGACAAGGCGGCACAACTGCAACAGTCCGTCACAATCTGCGGTGGATGGCCGCAACGAACCGTGACCGTGGATGGGCTCTGGCGATATGTTTCGCGTGTTTGAAGCACCCGAAACATTTTGTGCGTTGCGGCGTTTGGCAACGGGCCCAATCAGCCGTGGACGTTAGGACTTGATACAAATTTTGGCGGCCGGCACCGGCCGCGAGGGGGACCTCTGATGATTTCAACCTGGAGCGAATGGAAGCGCTATCCCCGTCCCGGACGGGGCGACAATCTCGAGGCGCCGATCTCGCCCGGCATTTACGAGGTCCGCATCGCCGGCAGCGGCGCGCTCTATTCCTTCGGTGCGGTCGACAATCTGGCGCAGGCGCTGGCGCTGCTGCCGGTCGGCTCGAAGTCGTGGTTTGGCCGCCGCGACACCTCGGGCGCTCCCGACCTCGAATACCGGACCTGTGCGACCTCCTCGAAGTCTGACGCCAAGGCCGCCGCCGAGCGCATGATCGGCCGGCGCGAGACCTATATGAGCGGCGCGGCCTAAACGACGACGAGACTGGGTTGACCTGCTGCAGCGGTCGCGATGGCCCACCTCTCCTCGCCGGGGAGAGGTAAGGGATCGCCGCTGCGAGTTTAGCTCCCATCTGATGTGCGTTGCGGGGCGGTGCATTGTGCGCCGTCTGTCCCTATATTCCGGGCCGATCAGAACGCGCCCTGAGGAGTAACGCCATGACCCCGACCGCCGCCGCACGCGCCCAGCACGCCACCGCCACTCTGCGCGACCGGTTGAAGGACCCTTCGCTGCTGAAGGAAGCTTGCTACATCGACGGCGCCTGGGTCGGCACGCCGGTCTTTGCCGTCAACAATCCTGCTACCGGCGTCGAGCTCGCCAAAGTCCCGCAGCTTGGCGCGGACGAGACCACCAAGGCGGTCGAAGCCGCCGAGCGTGCCTTCCCGGCCTGGGCCAAGCACACCGCCAAGCAGCGCTCCAACATTTTGCGCAAATGGTTCGAGCTGATCATCGCCAATCGCGAGGACCTTGCGCTGATCCTGACCTCCGAGCAGGGCAAGCCGCTCTCCGAGGCGCTCGGCGAGGTCGACATCGGCGCGGCCTATATCGAGTTCTTCGCCGAGGAAGCCCGCCGCGTCTATGGCGAAACCATTCCGACACAGCGTCCCGATGCGCGCCTGCTCGCGATCAAGCAGCCGATCGGCGTCTGCGGCGCGATCACGCCGTGGAACTTCCCGAACTCGATGATCACGCGAAAAGTCTCGCCGGCGCTGGCGGCCGGCTGCACCGTGGTGCTGAAGCCCGCCAACGAGACGCCGCTGTCGGCGCTGGCGCTGGCCGTGCTTGCCGAGAAGGCCGGCGTGCCCAAGGGCGTGCTTAACATCATCACCGGCGATGCGCCGCCGATCGGCAAGGTGCTGTGCGAGCATCCCGCGGTCCGCTTCGTCGGCTTCACCGGCTCGACCGCCGTCGGCAAGATTCTCTACCAGCAGGCCTCCGTCGGCGTGAAGCGGCTCGGCCTCGAGCTCGGTGGCAACGCCCCCTTCGTGGTGTTCGACGACGCCGATATCGATGCAGCGGTCGAAGGCGCCATCGTCTCGAAATACCGCAACATGGGCCAGACCTGCGTCTGCGCCAACCGCCTCTACGCCCAGGACAAGATCTACGACGAGTTCGTGCAGAAGCTGTCGAAGAAGGTCGCGGCGATGAAGATCGGCGACGGCACCGAGAGCGGCGTGACGCAGGGCCCGCTGATCAACCTGAAGGCGGTCGACAAGGTCGAGCGCCACATTGCCGACGCCGTGAAGCGCGGCGCCAAGGTCGTCACCGGCGGCAAGCGCAGCGAGCTCGGACGCTCCTTCTTCGAGCCCACGGTGCTCGCCGACGTCAAGCCGGACTCGCTGGTGGCGCAGGAGGAAACCTTCGGCCCGCTCGCGCCGGTGATCCGCTTCAAGGACGAGGCCGACGTCATCGCGATGTGCAACGCCTCGCCGTTTGGTCTGGCCTCCTACTTCTACTCTCGCGATCTCGGCCGCGTCTGGCGCGTCGCCGAAGCGCTGGAGTCCGGCATGGTCGGCGTCAACACCGGCCTCATCACCACGGAAGTCGCGCCCTTCGGCGGCGTCAAGGAAAGCGGCCTTGGGCGCGAAGGTTCGCGTCACGGCATGGAAGAATATGTCGAGATCAAATACGTGATGATGGCGGGGGTCTAACCGGCAATCGATGCTGCGCGCCGGCGATTTGAACTCGCCGGCGCGAATGCATCAGCGGCACACGTAGGCGCCGTTCACATAGACGCGGACGCATGCCGTGCTGGCCGCTGCCGCACCCACGGCCGCTCCCCCTACGACGGCGCGCCGCGTGGTTCGACGCGCGACGCCGGCGACGCTTGCCGGGGTCGCCGGTCGTCCGACCCTGGCTTCAGCGGCTTGAACGACGAGCGTGATGCCGTCGTCGTGTGACCAATTGATCGAGCCGAAAATTCCACAGCCGAGAACGGCTGCAACAAGTAGCATTCGCTTGGTGTCGACCAGCTTCATGGCAACCTCCCTCGGGATAAAGCCGAGTGATCAGCATTCTTCTGTCGTTTGCTCCCGGCTTGATCTGGATCAAGGCAGCAGAGGAATTGCAGCAGCGGCTTGACCGCTGTTGCGAGGCGTGCGTCTTCTGGCAAAGGTGCAAGATGCGGGAGGCGGCTCGAAAGCCGCCTCCCGCTGATGCGTTTGTGCCATTACTGACAGCGATACATGCGGCCGTCGTCCATCTTGGTCAGCGTACCGGGTGCGCAGACCATGCCGTTTCGCTTCCGCCAGTCCTCCGTGGAGTAGCCGTAAGCCGCGTAAGGACCGCCACCCGCATAATAGCCCGTACCGGCCCCCCATCCAGGTGAGGTCGCGGCAATCGCGGCGGCTGTGCCAACCGCTGCGGCACCTGCCCCGACACCGTAGGCGCCGGCACCGTATACGGCGCGCCGCGTCTGTCGACGTGCCACGCCCGCAACGCTCACGGGAGTCAGCGGGCGACCGACCCGCGCCTGCGCACTGTCGACCGACATCGAGACACCGTGCTCCTCAGTCCAGGTGAAGGAGAACAACGCCGCGCAGGCGAAGGTCGAGACTGCTAGTGCAATTCTTCTCGCACACGTACGTGTCATGTTTCTTCTCCATTGCTGTCTTCCAAATGCGCTTTCGCAGTCCAGGGGCCGTTGCGCGGTCCCTGGAGGTCTTCCTCGCGCTGGTCTGGAGCGGCGTGCAGTCGAAGTAGCGATTGATAGGAGAAGCTTCATCGGGGGCACGCCGTGTCGTGCTCGGAGAGCCAATGGCAGACAGGATCATACTGGAAATCGGCGCAGGCCGCTATTGAGCCAACGCACGGCAATGGGTCACGCCAACTGCCTTATCACAGGCGGCGCTGGCAGCTGCGGATCAGCTCGTCGGCATCGTGCCGCGGCGCAGCTGACTGGGACTGCGTCCGAGCTCGCGCCGCATCCATTTGGCGAGGTGAGATTGATGGGAAAAGCCCGCTTCAAGGGCAATTTCGCTGAGCTTGCGATTGCCTTGAAGCATCAGCTGCTGCGCGTGCTCCACCCGCCTCCTCAGAACGTAGCGATGGACCGTGACGCCCATCGCCGCCTTGAACCATGCCCGTAGATGCGAGCTGCTGACACCGGCCTCGCGGCTGAGAATGTCGATGGTGAGCGGCTGGTCGAGATTTGCATCGATGTAGGCCAGGACTCTCTGGAGCTGCGCGTTGGACAGGCCGATGGCCTGGGCCGGCGGATCATTCGCCAGGTTCAGCAATTCGACCGCCAGGGCCATTCCCACGTTCTCGGCAAACAACGGGCCGCTCGGCGAGCCCGCTTTCACGTCGCTTTCGAGGGCCTGTCCGAGCAGAACGATGCGGTCATTCCGCAGCATATGATGGTGCGTCAGTCGGGCGGATGCCAATTGTCGAGCCCTGGACGCTGCATGGTCCAGCATGCTCGGCGCGAGTCGGATCTGAAGCGACTGGTAGGGCGTCTCCGCCACAAAGCCGCCCAAGGCGCCGCTCGGAATCACATCGATATCGCCGGCCTGACGCAGAAACTGATCCCCGGTCTCAAGACAGAATGAGCGCGTCGCAGGGCTGAGGTGGATGACGATCCGGTGATCGCGGATCGGCTCGAGCGCAACGGAGTCAGGCTCGGTTCGCATGGCCGCGGCGGCGGTGCCGGCCGATGTTGGCGCCGAACGCGGTCTCGCATGCATGGGCCAGGCTCCAGATCTTGGCGGAATGTGCTCGATATTTGGCGCATCGTGCGCGATTTTCAACGGCTCCGGCGCCAAAGAACGCATCTGTCGTTTCGTGACAAATGAGGATGCAAAGTGAGTCATTACGTGATTGTCGGAGCCGGTCCCGTTGGACGCGAGACGGCTCGCCTCCTGGCAGAGCAGGGACACAGCGTCATCCTGACGAGCAGGAATGCTGGGTCGCTCGATGCCGGCGATGTGCGTACGGTTTCGTCGGATGCCACCGACGCTGCGCAGCTCGCCGGATTGGCCAAGGGCGCCGATGCGATCTTCATGTGCGCCATGGCCGCCTATCACAGATGGCCGACCGACTTCTTTCCGATCATGGACGGAACGGTCAAGGCGGCCGAGCAGGTTGGTGCGAGGCTGCTCGTGGCCGGGAATGTCTATGGCTATGGCGCGGCGGCCGTGAGCCCTCTCACTGCGGACCTGGAGCCGGACCCGACCACCCGGAAGGGCACGACCCGGCACATCATGTGGCAGCGTGCGCTGCGATCGAACGTTCCCGCGCTCGAGGTCCGCGCAAGCGACTATCTCGGCAAAGGCGCGGTCGCGTATTTCTCGCTGCTGGCACTGCCGTCGCTGCTCAAAAAAGAGCCGGTCGCGTTCCTCGGCGATCACGATGTGGCGCATGCCTGGTCTTTCACCAAGGACACGGCGAGGACGCTGGTCGCCGCGTCGCGCTTTACCGGAAAATGGGGCCGCGCGTTTCACGTGCCGTCGCAGTCCGCGTCCGTGCGCGAGCTGGTGCGCAGATTTGCGGTCGCGCTGAAGATCGACGTTCCGGACCTGCTTCGCCTCACCTCGGTCGATCTGGAAGGCATCGGCTTCAGCGAAGGGATCGAGATGTCTTATCTGTTCGAGAAGCCGCTTCTGCTCGATGCCGGCGATACCGAGGCACTGTTGGGCGTCGCCGCGAGCAGCCTGGACACGATGGTTAGCGATACCCTGTCGTAAACGGCAGGCATGGTCATGAGAAGGAGAAAATCCAATGAGCGAACGAGTGACAAATCTCGTCCAGAACTACATTGCCGTCTGGAACGAGCGAGATGCCGGCAAACGCCGACGGCTGATCGACGATGTCTTCAGCGACGAATGCATCTATATCGACCCGAATGACTCGGTCGCCGGACGGGATGCAATCGAGCGCCTGGTGGAAGCCTTGCAGGCAAGGCTTCCGGACCTGCGCTTTGCGCTCGCAGGCGACGTGAACGCGCATCACGATCAGGCTCTATTCGGCTGGACCCTGGCTGCGCCGGGAGCTGCAACGCCGGCTGCAACAGGCATCGACATGGCGGTCCTGGATGGAGACCGCATTCGGCAGCTTCACGGATTCGTAAATCCGCGGCAGCCATAGCTGAAGCTTCGTAGCCCGGATGAGCGCAGCGACATCCGGGGCCGCGGGTCCCGCATATCGCTTCGCTCATGCGGGCTACGCAGCTACGGGCCAATTACCGCCGCAGCACCGCGATCGTCCTGTTCGCAAATGTCAGCCGCTCGGCCATGACCGATACGAAATAGGTCAGCAGCTTGTGGCTGAGCGCGGGGTCTTCCGCCTTGAGGGCGTCGAACTGGTGTGCAGTGAGCACGTAGAGCACGCTGTCGACCTCGGCCTGGATCGTCGCGTTGCGTGGGGTTTGCGCGACCAGGCCCATCTCGCCGATCGTGGTGTAGCGGCCGAGGCTGCGCACGCGCGTGGTGCGATCGTCGTCGGCGGGGATCATGATTCCGACGCGGCCGTCGAGAATGAAATGCATGGAATCGGCCGCTTCGCCCGCCCGCACGATGACCTCGCCGGCCCCGACCTCGAGGCGCTGGCAGCGGCGGATCAGCTCGTCGGCATCGTCCTCGCTGTCGAGAATCCCCGTGAACCAGTCGCGCAAGCTCGCCTCTTCCTGCGCCAGTTCCTGATGCTGCGCGATGAGTTCGTTCTCGCACCACTCCAGCGCGTGATCCAGCTCGGGAATGACGGTGACGCCTTCGCCGATGAAGTCGCTGGAGCGCAGCACCTTCTCGGCCGCGGCCGACACATGCACCAGGATCAGCTCGACGCCGAGGTCGCCGGCGCTGCGCTTGATCTGTGCAAAACTGTAGGCGGCCGAGGAGTCGACGCCGGTGACGAGCTTGAAGTCGAACAGCAGATAGCGGCACTCCGGGCGTTCGTGCAGCAATAATTTGACGTGCTGATAGAGCCGGTTGGCGGACCCGAAGAACAGATAGCTCTGAAGATTCAGGCCCTGGATCTTGCCGCCATGGGCCAGCAGCACCTCCTGGTCGTCGCGCGAGCGGTCGAGCGAGGAGCGATATTCGGCGCCGTCAAAGCTGTACTTGATCGATTCGACCCGCGCCGCGCTGAACGCGAAGGTCGCGCAGCCGATGACCACACCGATCAGGATGCCGGGCACGAAACCCCAAATGACGATGATCGCGATGATGGCGACCAGCGACAAATATTCGAGCTTGGAGAGCCGCTTGCGCGACTCGATGAGCCATTTGTGGAGCTGGTCGGCGCCGAGATAAAGCAGCAGGCCGCCGAGCACGAATTTCGGCATGAAGCCAAGCAGCTCCGGTGCGATCGCGAGCATCAGCAGTGATATGGCCGCTACCGTGAGGCCGGACAGGCGTCCGCGGCCGCCGCTGCTGAAATTCAGGATCGAGCGGCTGACCGAGATACAGCCGGCATAGCCGGCGAGCGCTCCGCTCAGGATGTTGGCGGCGCCGGTGATGTTCAGCTCGCGCTCGAGATTGGCCTCGCGGTGCACGGCGACCTCAATGCCGGTGGTGTTGAACAGGGTGCTGGAGGCGGTAACGAAGATGACGGCGACGAGGTTGCCGAGCAGGTCCGGCACGGCGGACCACGGATAGTGCGCGAGGTCGGCGGTGTGCCAGGGCAACATGAAGGTCGCCGGCGGCGGCGGCTGGAAGGTCCAGCCCAAAGCGCGCGCCTCCTCCGGCGAAATCCCGGCGATCCACAACGCCAGATGTGCGGTGAGCATGCCGCCGACCAGGATGATCGGCAATCCGAACGCGTTGCGCGAGCGGTGCCACGTCAGATAGAGCACCAGCGCCATCGCGCAGGCGGCGCCCAGCTCCGAAAGCGTGACGCCGTTGGTGAAGCGCAGCAGGGTGGAAAACTGCACGGGATGATCGGTGATCACCCGGATCGCGCCCATGACGATCAGGAGCCCGGTGGCGCCGAGGAAGCCACCGATCACCGGATAAGGCACGTAGCGGATGGCGCGGCCCATCCGCGTCAGTCCCAGTCCGCACAGCACGACTCCCGTCAGCAGGGTCGACAGGCCAAGCGTGATCAGGACGGGCGAGAGCACCGGTGCCGACAGGTTGGCCGCTTCGATGCGTTCGACCAGCGAGGCGGCCAAAATGCCCGTCACCGCGGCGGTCGAGCTGTCGGGGCCGGCGACCGCGAAGGGCAGGGAGCTTCCCAGCCCGATGACAGCCGCAAACACGGCGGAGCTGATGAAGGTCGCGGCGATGCCGTAGGACAGATAGGGCGACAGCGGGCCGGTGAAGATCAGCAGCGCGTAGGAAAGCCCGAAGGTGACGGTCAGGACGCTGGCGGCGCTCCCGCCCAGTATATCATTCAGCGCACGCTTGAGGGACGGACTGACCCCGGTGACCGGACCGAGGCTAATTGCTGGATCTGTCACGCCGTGGCACCCGCCCCTGAGAAAAGTCTCGTCCGAGACGTAGACGACTGCGGACTTAGCGCAACAGGATTCTTGTAACTATGAAATATCCGACAGTTTTTCGGCGGCCCGGTGCGGGATCCCGTTCACGGCGTGTGAACAGTCAATCATATGGTGGACGGAAAAACCGAAGCCTCCATACCCACCGCTGTCATTCCCCGCGAAAGCGGGGAATCCAGTACGCCGCGGCTTCTCGATTCAAGCACTGCCGCCTCGGAGTACTGGATCGCCCGGTCAAGCCGGGCGATGACAGCAAGAGTGTGGCGCGAGCCTGCTTCCCCGTCGTCATTGCGAGCGCAGCGAAGCAATCCAGCATCTTTCCGCGAAAATAGTCTGGATTGCGTCGTCGCAAGAGCTCCTCGCAATGACGGAGCGAGACGAAACAGCCGCTGCCTAAATCGTCAGCTCTTTCCCCGTCACGCGCCGATACGCTTCCAGATACCTTTTGCTGGTCGCCTCCACCACGCTCGCCGGCAGCGGTGGCGGCGGGGCGTCACCGTTCCAGCGGCCGGCGCGGCGCTCGACGTCGAGATAGTCGCGCAGCGGCTGCTTGTCGAAGCTCGCCTGCGGCTGGCCGGGCTTGTAGGCGCTGGCCGCCCAGAAGCGCGAGGAGTCCGGCGTCATCACCTCGTCGATCAGGATGATGCGGCCGTCCTTGTCGCGGCCGAACTCGAACTTGGTGTCCGCGATGATGATGCCCTGCTCGCGCGCCAGCTCCTCGCCGAGCGTGTAGATCGCGCGCGTCATGCTCTCGAGCGTGTAGGCTGTCTCGTCGCCGACCACCTCGCGCATCCGCGCAATCGTGATGTTCTCGTCATGGCCGGTCTCGGCCTTGGTCGCCGGGCTGAAGATCGCCGGCTCCAGCTTTTCGCTCTCGACCAGGCCGGCCTTCAGCTTCTCGCCCGCGAGCGTGCCGCTGGCCGCATATTCCTTCCAGGCCGAGCCGGAGAGATAGCCGCGGATCACGCATTCGATCGGAAACACCGTGGTGCGGCGGGAGAGCATGGCGCGGCCGAGAATTTCGGCGCGGTGCGGCTTCAAGGCGGGCACGGCCGCGATGATCTCGTCGGTGTCGGCGCTGATCATGTGATGCGGCACCACGCCCTCGAGCTCTTTGAACCAGAACGCGCTGATCTGGGTCAGCACCGCGCCCTTCATCGGGATGGTCTCGCCCATCACGACGTCGAAGGCGCTGATGCGGTCGGTGGTGAGGAGCAGCAGGCGGTCGTCGTCGACGGCGTAGATATCGCGCACCTTGCCGCGCCCGATCTTGGGGAGGGGCAGGTCGCTGGAGAGCATGGTGGTCATCGGCAAAGCTTTCGCAGACAGGGCCTTAGGGCAGAGAGTCCGGCCGCACCGGACAGCGCGGCCGGAAACCGGATTAGCCTATTCCGGCAGCGGAATGAACTCATGTTCCTTCGGAACCGCCGCGAAGCGGCCGGTTTTCCAGTCCTGCTTGGCCTGCTCGATCCGCTCCTTGCTCGAGGAGACGAAATTCCACCAGATGTGGCGCGGGCCCTCCAATGCATCGCCGCCGAGAAACATCATGCGCGTTGCCTTGAGCGCCTTCACGGTGATGCGGTCGCCGGGCCGGAAGATCAGCAGCCGCGGCCCCTCATAGCGCTCGTTCGCGATCTCGACCTCGCCGTCCACCACGTAGATCGCACGCTCCTCATGATCGGGGTCGAGCGGTACGCTCGCGCCCGCGATCGCCGTCACCTCGGTGTAGAACCAGGGCGAGACCATCGTAACAGGCGAGGTGATGCCGAAGGCGGAGCCCGCAATCACCCGCGCGGTGAAATCGCGCTCGGAAATCATCGGCAAATCGCCCGCGCCGTAGTGCTGGAACGACGGCGCGATCTCTTCCGATCCGGCCGGCAATGCGATCCAGCTTTGCAGGCCCAGCATCTTCTGGCCCGAGGCGCGCTGAGCATCCGGCGTGCGCTCGGAATGCGCGATGCCGCGGCCGGCGGTCATCAAATTCATCGCGCCGGGCTGGATCTCCTGGATGTTGCCCTCGCTGTCGCGATGCATGATCGAGCCGTCAAAGAGATAGGTGACCGTGGCAAGCCCGATATGCGGATGCGGCCGCACGTCCATGCCCTTGCCGGAGACGAACTGCACCGGGCCGAAATGGTCGAAGAAGATGAACGGCCCGACCATCTGCCGCTTGCCATGCGGCAGCGCCCGGCGCACTTCAAATCCGTCGCCGAGGTCGCGCGTGCGCGGCACGATGACGAGATCGAGCGCATCGCAGGACATGGGATCGCCGAGCACGGGATCGTTGGAGGGTTGCCAGCTCATGGTGGACTCCTTTTGACTTTCTTGGATGCGATAGTAGCAGGATTTGGCGTCGCCGTCGCGACAAAGGGGCAAACGTCGCGTCGCAATAGCGCCACACATTCCGCTGTCATCGCCCGCCTTGTGCGCACTTGCGCACTGGGGCGGGCGATCCAGTACGCCGCGGTCCATCGGTTCAATCACCGCTGTCTCGGAGTACTGGATCGCCCGGTCAAGCCGGGCGATGACAGTTGTGAGTGAGGCTCCGCTAACCCTGGCGTGCGGATGGTCCTTGAAAAAGCCGACGCAAGGAACGATGTTCGGCTGATTTCATCCGAGACTGTTCGCATCGCCCGATGACCCTTGCCGCCCTCGAGCTCGCCTTTCGCGCCGCCAGCGTCGCGCTGCTGCTGATGCTGGCGGCGTCGTTGTTGCAGGACTTTCGCAAGGTGCTCGCAGCTCGCCTCGGTGCGGCCTTCGCGCTGGGCTCGGCCGCGCATGCGGCGAGCTATTCGGTGGATGTCACGTCGCGGATCCCGCTCTGGCATGCACCGCTGATCGCGTTGTCGACCGGCACCATCGTGGTGTTCTGGCTGTTCACACGCTCCCTGTTCGACGACGAGTTTCGCCTCCGCTGGTGGCACGGATGGATCTGGGCGCTGGTGACGGCCTTCAGCTTCGCAGGCTGCGTCTGGATTGCACCCAGCGGCCATGTGCGGTTCTCGGTGACGGTGGTCAATCTGATCGTGCTCGGTTTCATCGCGCTTGCGGTCGGGCAGATGATCGCCTCCTGGCCGGCCGACCTGGTCGAGCGCCGCCGCCGCGTTCGTGTCTTCATCGTCTGCATAACCGCGCTCTATGGCGGGCTGAACGCGGTGCTCCAGATCGCCGCCGCCGGCCACCACGTCGGCGATGTCGCCGAAACCATCAGTGCCGGCGTGCTCGCCGGCACTGTCGCAGCGATCGTCTATGCCATGATGCGCGTTGACGGGGCGGATCTGTTTCCCGCCGCGGCGGAGCCTGCACCGCCGATTGTTTTCAGTCAGCCTGCGGCCGATGATGCCGCCGACCAAAGGCTCATCGACGCCCTGATGCGGCTGATGGGGGACGAGCGGATCTATCGCCAGGAGAACATCACCATCGGCGTGCTGGCGGGCCGGCTGAAAATTCCCGAATACCGGCTGCGCCGGTTGATCAACCAGCGGCTCGGCTATCGCAACTTCAATGTGTTCCTAAACAACCACCGCATCGAGGAAGCCAAGGCCGCGCTCGCCGATCCCGCCCAGGCCGAGGTCCCCGTCATCACCATTGCGATGGACGCCGGCTTCCAGTCGCTCGGCCCCTTCAACCGCGCCTTCAAGGCAGTCACCGGCGTGACGCCGACGGAGTACCGGCGGCTCAAGGTCGATGCGGCCTAGATTTCAGGCCATTGAAATCGCTATATAATTCCAGAATCGGCTAGCCCCGGTCAGTTTCGACGAGGCCGATTTCCAAATCCGGCGAGCGCGCATTCCCCGCATCCGACTTTCTCTCGGCACACGCCCCGAAGCCGGAGAAAGCCCGTGACCCGTCGCCGTAAGATCGTCCTCCTCACCACCGCCATCGCCTGTGCCGGCCTCGCGCTCGGCGCGGCGCGGGCGCGTAACGTGCCCAAGGTTGCGACCGGCTTCATCGCCGACACGCTCTGCTCGGAGACGTTCGTCTCCGGCCTGGATCCCCAGCGCAACCTCGCCGAGATCACCGACGCGATGCCGGGCACCGGCCTCCTGACCTGGGCGATGAATTTGCAGATCGATCGCGCCCGTAAGGATGTCACGGTGTCCCTGTTCGGCATCGGCCGCAGCCATGCCGTCTATCGCGAGGGGCTCGGCTGCACCCTCGAGCACGGCCGGGGGATCACTGACGTCGCATTGCCGCCTGATGCCAAGCAGCCCGCGCTGCTCCCCGACATCGCCGGCCCGGGGGTCGCTCCGCCGCAAAGCGGGGACCTGGCAGCCGCGCTCGACCGCGCCTTCGCCGAGCCCGCGCAGCCGCCTCATCGCCGCACCCGCGCAATCGTCGTCATGAGGGCCGGCCGCATCATTGCCGAGCGCTATGCCGATGGCATCGGGCCCGAGACGCAGTTGCTCGGCTTCTCCATGACGAAGTCGGTGATCTCGGCGTTGACAGGCATTCTCGTGCGCCAGGGCAAGTTGAAGCTGGATGGGCCCGCGCCAATCGCCGTCTGGCAAAATCCCGATGATCCGCACCATGCCATCACGGTCGACCAGTTGCTGCGTCACACCGCAGGCATTGCGCTCGGAAGTTCATTGGAGGCCTCCCTCGGCTCCGCCCTCGAGCCGGTCAACGTCATGAAGTACGCCGAGGACGATATGACCAGTTTTGCCGAGCGCGCGCCGCTCGCGACCGCGCCGGGCACGACGTGGAATTATCACGACGGCAATTTTCTCATTCTCGCGCATCTGATCCGCAACGCCGCGGGCGGCAAGCCCGTAGATGCGCTGGCCTTCGCGCGCCGCGAATTGTTCGCGCCGCTCGGCATGAACAACGTCACGCTTCAGCTCGACAGTGCCGGCACGATCGAGGGCTCCAGCAACATGCTGGCCTCCGCGCGCGACTGGGCGCGCTTCGGCCAGCTTTATCTCAACGACGGCGTTGTCGGCGGCAGGCGCATCCTGCCGGAGGGCTGGGTGAATTATTCAGCGTCCGCCACGCCACATGCGTGGGTCGGCATCGGCGCCGGCTTCTGGACCAACCAGGGCGATGGCTTTGGCGCAAGGTTTCGAATCGAGCACGGCTGGCCGCGCGATGCCTTCTTCGCCAAGGGCACGATCGGGCAGTACACGATCGTGATTCCGTCCGAGCGCCTGGTGATCGTGCGACTCGGCCGCTCGCCGAACCGGCCGCCGCAAGCCGACGGCGTGTTCGATCTCGTGCGCGATGTCGTGGCCGCAACGCGCGAGAAGGGGAAGCTGGCGGGGGCGAACTGAGGTAGCGAGGAGCGCCGCCTCTTCTCCCTCTCCCCGCAAGCGGGGAGAGGCAAACAGACGCCTCCTACCGTCCCAGCTCCGTCGCCTTCGCGACGCGGTCGAACCGCTCCAGCGTCATGATCGCGTCGGCGAATTTCTCCGCCCGCGCATTCAGCACCGGGCGTGCCAGCGTCAAAAATTTCTGCTGCATCGCCTGCGCATCGGGAAACGAGTTCGGCTCGCCGGAGGGATCGGCATAGAGCCGCTCGTGCACGCCATCGTCCGTCGTGATGCTGACGCGCGCGCCGAACGGATGGGTGCGCCCGATCTCGAGCCGGTCGTCCTGCACCACGTCGAACTTGTCGGCGAGCGCGTCGATGGCGGCATCGCCGAGGCGGTTGTAATCATCCCAGCCGAACGAGCCCTGGTCGAGCGCGAGTGCACCGGTGAAGAACATCGAGAACTGGCCGCCGACGATCGAGGTCGGATGCCGCTTGGTCGCGGCATCGCCGGTCAGCGTGATGCCGTTCCGATGCAAACCGATCTCGACGCGCTTGACCTGGTCGGGCGTCAGATTGTGCTCGCGCCGCATAGCGATCAGCGCGTCGATCGCGGCATGGGTGTAGCGGCAGCTCGGATACGGCTTCACGCCGATCTTCATCGTCTCGTAGGTCTTGCCGAGCTCGGCCACGGCCTTGCCCGGATGCGCGTCGTCGGTGTAGCCGGCGAGCAGGCCGTGCTTGCCCTCGACCGATTCGGTCGCGCCGACGAAATCGTTGCGCGCCAGCGTCGCTGCGATCACGCCGTTCATCGCGGCGGCGCCGACCTGGTAGCGCTTGTTCCAGGCGCCGTTGACCAAAAATTGCAGCGAGCCCGCGGCCTGGCTGCCGGAGACGCCGAAGGCGGCGATGATCTGCGTTTCGCTGAGGCCGAACAGTTTTCCGGCCGCGGCCGCCGCGCCGTAGGTGCCCGCGGTCGCGGTCGGGTGGAAGCCGCGCGCATAATGCGAGGTCGGGTCGAGCGCGTTGCCAAGCCGGCAGCACACTTCATAGCCCGCCACGATCGCGGTCAGCACGTCGCGCCCGGAAGCGCCGACCATCTCGCCGACGGCGAACGCGGCCGGAACCACCGGCGCGCTCGGATGCAGGGAGGAATCCGCATGCGTGTCGTCGAAATCGAGGGAATGGCCGAGCGCGCCGTTGAGGAGAGCCGCGACCGCAGGGGTCCAGGTCTTGCTGTCGCCGAACACGGTGGACTCGCCCTTGGTGTCGAGCGCGAGCGCCTCCAGCATCTTCAGGATCGACGGGGTCGATTCCGCTTCGCTTCTGGCCCGGATCGCGCTGCCGAGGAAATCCAGCGTCAGCACCTTGGCGCGATCCAGCACTTCCGCCGGAATATCCTGGTATTTCAGATTGAAGACATAGGCGGCGAGCGTTGCGGTTTCGTGGGCCATCGTGTTTCCTCGTTTTGGCGCGCAAGTTAGGCGGGCCGATTTGGCCTTTCAAGCGGCCTGCGGGCCGCGGGCATCAGCTATGCTTTTGGCAGGCTCCAAGAGGATCGGACCGGGACATTCGACGATGGCACTCGCAAGACAAATGTTCGACCGGATCCGATCACGGCGGACGCAGCTGGGGCTGGCGATCCGGGTCACGGTGGCCGCGGTGGCGGCCTATGCGATCGCCACCGCGCTGCATCTGCTATTGCCGCTCTGGGCCGTGCTGACCTCGCTGATCGTGACCCAGATGAGCGTCGGCCGCTCGCTGAAGGCAACGCGCGACTACGTGCTCGGCACGATCGGCGGCGCCATCTATGGTGGCGCCATCGCGATCCTGATCCCCTATTCGACCGAAGCCGGTTTGTTGGGGCTGCTGGTGCTGGCGGTCGCGCCACTCGCCTTCGTGGCCGCGATCAATCCGAGCCTCAACGCCGCGACGGTGACCGCGATCATCGTGCTGCTGGTTCCGACCATGCATCATTCCGATCCCCTGGCGTCGGCGATCGACCGCGTCAGCGAGGTCGGGGTCGGCGCCATCACCGGGCTGCTGGTCTCATTCCTGGTGCTGCCGTCGCGCGCCGTGCGGCAGATCCGCGCCAGCGCGGCCACGCTGCTCGAGCTGATCGCGGATGCCTACACCGAGCTGCTTGCGGGCCTGACGCGCGGCCGCGACAACGACGCGCTGCACCGGATCCAGGACGGCATCGGCACGGCGATGGTCGGTCTCAATGCGATCGGCGCCGAGGCCGAGCGCGAGCGCGCCGCGCGCCTGTCGAGCGGGCCCGACACCGGCCCCTTGCTGCGAACGGTCCTGCGGCTGCGCCATGACGTCGTGATGATCGGCCGCGCCACGGTGGTGCCGCTGCCGGCCGAGGTGCAGATGCGGCTTGCAGCTCCCTTGACGGAAGTCTCGACCGTGATCGCGCGGTTCCTGCGTTCGGCCGCCGCGGCCTTGCGCGAGGGCGTCGGCGCGCCGCCGATCCATCCCGTCCATGTCGCGCTTCAGCACTACGCCGAGGCGGTTGCCGCGGTGCGCCATGACGGTCTGATCCGCGGCCATTCCGGCGACACCGCCGAACGCTTCTTCGCCATCGGCTTCTCGCTGGAGCAGATGCACCAGAACCTCTGCGATCTCGACCGCGTCGTCGGCGAATGGTCGGAAGTCTCGACCGACAAGTCCGCGCGCGTGGCGGAGTAAGCCTGGGCGTGTACTCAAAAGCGTCGGCTGCCGACTGCAAAGCGCCGTTGAACAGTAAACGAGCTTTAGACGAAGAAAAGAGAGAACATGCTAGGAAACGCGAAGGTGGCAACCCGGCTTCCGGCAAAAGACCTGAACCGCGCTCGGACATTCTACTCCGAGAAACTCGGGCTCGAGCCGATAGAGGAGCGTGCGGGCGGACTCCGCTATGTCTGCGCGGGGGGCGAGTTTGCGATATTCATCTCGGCCGGAATGCAAGCCCACACGCACACACAGATGGGATGGGAAGTCGAGGATATCGAGGCAACCATACGCGAGCTGCGCGCGCGAGGAGTCGAGTTCGAGGAGTACGATCTGCCCGGCCTGAAGACTGTCGAGGGGATTGCTGAGATTGCGGGAAACTACCCCAGCAAGGGTGTTGGAGAGCGGGGCGCCTGGTTTCGCGACAGCGAAGGTAACTTGCTCGGGGTGGGGCAGCCGGTGCGAAGTTGACGGGCGACCGCGTCGCCTTCGAGGGAACACGCCCTACCGCCGCGTCAGGAGAGATCGAAGAACGCCAGCTGCGTCGTGTCGCGCCGCTCGATGCCGTCCGTCAGCGCCTTCAACGCAACGTCAAAACTCGGCTGCGGCTGCTCAAGCTCCCAGGCGCCGTCATGGTCCCACTGAAAGCACTGGCCATAGCGCTCGCCGGGCTCGACATGGAGCAGCAGGCAGCGGCTGAGCTGCGACGGCTCGGCGACCGGCACCAGATGCTTCAGCGAGACGCCGTATTCCTTACGGAAGTAGGCGCAGGCCTCTTCGAGCTCGTCTTCGGAATGGGCAATGAAGTCCAGGACATTGCGAAGCTGCGTGGCGAGCTCATCAGGCGCATAGAAGCGAAGCTCGGACGATGATTCAGGCAGCCGCACCAACAATTCGGTCTCGCCGCGGGTCAGCAGGAACTTGCGATAGTCATCGGGCAGCCGGACGCCGAGCGCCTGCTCCGCTTTACTCACGTCCGCTTCGCTCGCCGGTGTGCCGGGTTTCCAGCGCCAGCCTTTGGCGGACGTTCCCGCCTTGCGCTGGGCCGCGTAGGCTTCGTAGCCGGGAAACGCCATGATGTCCTCGTAGCCGCCGAAACGCGACCATTGATAGGCGTCGTCAAAAGCCTCTTCCCGCCGCTCGGGAAAATAGCCGCAGAGCAGCTCGGCGCGCTTGAGGATGCGCGCGTGGTTCGGGGCGGTCTTGCAAAGATGCTCGATCGTCTTCAGCGATGCGTCAGGATTGTCGGCCTGAAGATAGGCATCGCTGAGCAATTCGAGGATGCGCCCTTCGAGATCGCCCTCGTAGATGGACCAGGCATAATGCGGCTGTCCGGCAGCGCGCCGCGCGACGAGCGTATCGCACGCCTGTTCGGCGAAGCGCACCGTCTGTGCGAGATCTTCACCGACGACCTTGCCGCGGCGGGCGGCGTGCCAGAGATACAGCGGCTCATGTTCGGCCGGCGTGCCCTTGAGCGCGTTGAGCTGCGCGGCCTGCTCGGCCATCGACGCGCTGAGCGCCAGGATCATCAGCTCATCGAGCCCCTTCTGCCAGTCAGGCTTGGCTTGCGGATTGGGCCCGAGGTCGCGCAGCGTGTAGTTGGTATGATCCGTCTCGACATAGCCGGCCGCGACCAGCTCGGCGACATGGCGGCGGAAAGCCGCTGCGGCGTCGGCAATGCCGGAGAATTCCTTGCGCAGAAATTCGTCCGCGTCGGGATCGCCCTTCCAGTTCATATGAACGCCGATCACCATGGGATCGCTGCCCGGGACCAGCATCAATTCGCGATCGTCATCGCCGGGTGCGCGGTGGAAGAACTTTGCCAGATACATGCGACCCTCCGAACGCGCCGCCGGGATCGGGGCGCCACGTCTCAGTCGCAGTTTCAGGGAAACCGGTTCACGGCCACGGCCTAGCGTTTCGTCAGGCCCTTGCTCTGCATGCGCCAGACCAGCAGGTCGATGCGGTCCTGGCCGAAGAACGGCTCGTTCTCGAACACGAAGGTCGGCACGCCCCAATGACCGGAGGCGGCGTGGTCCTTCTCGTTCTCGGCGATCACCCGCTCGTAGCGATCGGGGTCGGCGCTGATCGCTTCATCCATCGCGGCGAGATCGAAGCCGGCCGCCTCAGTGGCGCGGGCGAGGTGGTCGCCTTCGTTCCAGCCCGCCACCGAGCCGTCCCACAGCACGCGCGCGATCGCATCGGTGAATGCGAGCGAACGGCCCTCGAGCTGCGCCATCGCGCCCAGCCGGGTCAGCCGGTGGATGTAGGGCTGCTCGGCCGCGACATCGAGCGTCGTCAGATCCTGCACGATCGGATCGGGCCTCGGGAAGCGGAATGGAATGCCCGCGTGCTGCGCCACGCGCGTGCTGTCGAGCACGACATAGCGAATGAAGTTCGGACTCGCCTTCTTGAAGAAGCCGGGTACGCGGACTGCCAGCGGATAGACCGGCCGCAAATTCACCGCGAGGTCATACTCCGCGACGAGCTTGAGCGTCTTCGGCAGCGCCAGATAGCTGAAGGGACTGCGGTAGGAGTAGAAGAGGTCGACGGACAGCGTCATCGCGCCGGCTCGACGATCGCTCCCATCATGCTGCGCACCACCAGCTTGTGGAAGGGCATGATCAGCGTGAGATAGGTCCGGCCCAACAGATTATTCGTCCGCACCAGCGTGGTCGACGTCACCTGCCGGTCCGCCGCGTCACCGGTCACGTCGACCACGAGGCGGAAATCGAGGTGGTAGTCGTTGAAGCCGGCCACCAGCCGGTCCGGCGTCTCGCTGACCACCGGAAACAGGCCGATCATGCCGCCGGGCGCCGGCATGCCTTCGCCCGATGTCTTCAGCCCGAACGGCGCGACGATGATGTTGCGCAAGCCCACGAGCACCTTGATCCAGCGCGGCCAGTGCAGCACCATCCGGGTGCAGGCCTGCCGCGCATCGAGGCCGGCCGCGCCGATTGCGACACGATACGCGTCGACGAATTGCGCGCCGGCCAGCAGCGCGCCGGCATCGACCTCGGGGGTGACTTCGCGGACGGGCATCATGCGCCCAATCTGCGCGTCAATCGCTGGAAGCGCAAGACCAGAAGCCCGGCATAGACGAACGTGCCGATCGAGAATCCGATCCAGACGCCGACCGCGCCCAGCCTGGTGTGGAAAGCCAGGACCCAGGCGATGGGAAAGGCGACGCACCAATAGCCGATCGCCGCGAACACCAGTGTCATCCTGGTGTCATTGATGCCGCGCAGTGCGCCGCCCATGATGGTCTGGAGGCCGTCGGCGATGAAGAAGGTCGCGCCGACCAGCAGCAATGTCGCCGTCAGCTCGACCGTTGCCGCGCTGGCCTCGCTGCTGCCGAAGAACAGCCGTCCGAGCGCGTAGCGGCCGAGGATGATGGCAACGGTCAGGGCCGAGACCAGCGCTACGCCAAGCACCGCCGCGACGAGGCCCGCACGCCTCACCGCGGCCGGGTCGTCGCGGCCGTAGGCATGGCCGACGCGGACCGTCGCCGCCATGCCGATGCCGAGCGGGACCATGAACAGCACGGCCGTGACCTGGAGCGCGATCTGGTGGGCGGCAAGCGCCGTGGTCGAGATCAATCCCATCAGCAGCGCGGCGGACGAGAACAGGCCATATTCCAGCAGCAGGGAAAACGAGATCGGCGCGCCGAGCGCGATGAGCTGGCGCATCAGGGACCAGTCGATCCGCCAGAGATGGGCGAGCGGGCGATAGTCCGAGAATGGCTTTCGCCATGCGGCGATGGCGAGCACGGCGAGGAAGGTGCCGAGGTTGACGAGCGTGGTCGCAAGCCCGGCGCCGAACAGGCCGAGCTCCGGCAGGCCGAACAGGCCATGGATCAGGACATAGACCAGCGCGGCATTGACGGGGATCGCCACGACCGTGACCCACAGCGGCGGCTGCGGCCGGTTCACCGCGCTCATCATGCTGCGCAGCGCGATGAAGCCGAGCGCCGGCGCGATGCCCCAGGCGAGGCCATTCAGATAGCGCTGGGCGAGCGCGGCCGACTGCGGCACCTGTCCGAGAGCGATCAGGATGTGCTCGCCATAGAGCGGCGAGGCCATCATCGGCAGCGAAATCAGCAGCGCGACCCACAAGCCGACACGCAGCGAGCGGCGGATACGCCTGACGTCGCCGGCGCCGAACGCCTGCGCCGCCAGCGGCGACACCGCAGCCATCAATCCGAGCCCGAAGGTGAAGCTGACGAAATAGACCGTATGCGCCAGCGCGGCCGCCGCGACCGCCTCCTCGCCGAGCCGCCCGATCAGCGCGAGATCGGTCGTGATCATCGCGATCTGCCCAAGCTGCGTCAGCATCATCGGCACGGCCAGCCGCAGCGTCTCGACGAACTCTTCGGCGAGATGGTTTTGCGGCACGCCGGCTTGCGGCTGCGGACGAGGCTGGACGGTGTCGAGCATGGCCGGTCAATAACACAGCCGCACGTCGAAAACATGGCCCGTGCGTGCGAGATGCCTCTTCACCCTCTCCCCTTGTGGGCCTGTTGCGTAATTCGTCAATTGTGATTCCCTAGGGCAAAGCCTTGGAGGGTAGCGATGGGGG
>NZ_LBJZ01000156.1:0-42892 GCF_028128935.1 Bradyrhizobium sp. CCBAU 11361 | reverse complement strand
GCCCTGATCTCATGCGGCTGGGTCTTATCATGAGGGGGGACTGACCTCGGTGGGCCTCGAGGCATTCATCGCTGCTTTCAAAGCGCAACGTGAAGCGACCAGCCGGAGTCAGCGGAGTTCTGACGGTATTCAAGGGAGTTGCCAGGATTTGTGGTTCAACACCACCCTGGGTCGACGTTACCAAAATTTGGATTAAGCTCTCACGGAGAGCGTGCAGCGTACTCATAATGCCAGTTCGTGCGCGTCCCGGGACGTGGACCCCAACGTGTAAACTCTATGCGCCGGCGACGCTGCATTTGCAGCTAACCTGCAATGCTCGCTGATGGCCCATCAGCGAGGTGGCGGCACGTCACGTTGAGGTCCGTTCAATAGGGCATAGCGGACTGAATTCGCTCAGGTTGAGTCTTTCGTAATGTGACCCGACCGAAACTTTGGCGCGGGGTTTCTGTCCCGCGTTTTGCGTTAGGGCCACGCGGCTCTTCGCTCGCCCCGGCTGCCTCCTGGTGGATCGTGAAACCCGCCGAACGCAAGCCGATTGGCAACACAGTGTTTATAGAGGCAGGATCGAATCCAATATCCTTGGCGTTTGGTGGATGTGCCTCGCTGCCCTTCATAGTGCATTCGGTCAGGACAGCTGACGGTGCGCGCTGCGTTTTCCGCGCATAACGCTGACGACCGCCGCATTCCATGCTATTATGTTTATATTCCAGGTCGTTCGGTCGAGCCTTGTATTGAGGTCAAAACCGATGATTGGAGCCACCATCCCCACATACTTCGTCAGTCTAAGGCGAAGCATCAAGAAAGCATGATCACGTTGACGCTCGGCGCCGGCGTGCAACTCGATTTGACAGGAGAAAGCATACGCAGGTGGATTTCAACTCGCGGCAGTTCACGGCGGAGACCTGAATCGCCGCTTGATCTAAGGAGGCACTCATGAACTTCAACGTGCGCATAGTCCTCCCATTTACCGCAGCGATGAGACTCACCAAAGCAACGGCTCTTGCTGCAGCGCTCGTGTCTTTTGCCCCCGCGGCTGTCGCGGGAGAGCCGATTGAAAAGAAGGGGACTACTCCTTATGTAACTCACTTTATTTTTCGGCCCTTGATGAGCATTGACACCGCCGAACTCGGCAAGGCCACTACGCTGGAGGCGGTTGGGACCACTCAAAACATGAAGGGAGAGAAGATGCTGGACAAGATGTCAGCACGCTGCGTGGCGCTGAACGTCGCGTCCGGAGACAAGAAATATATTGACGGAGCTTGCGTGCTCGCCGACAGCGACGGCGACAAGATTTTCTCGACCTTCGATACTCGGGACCTCGACAAGGCCCAGCCGAAGATGGATTGTGGAACGCATATCATCACCGGCGGCACCGGTAAGTATAAGGGCATCACCGGAAGCGAACCATTTGCGTGCATAGCTATGCCTGCGCTGGCTGGCTCTGGCGATTATTTTGCGATGGACATCCCGCACAACACGTCCTGGGAAATCAAATGATCCTGAACCCGATGTCGGCGTAAAGATGGTTGTTGAGGCAGCCATCAATCGCTGAATGAGAGCCTAGCCCACCACAGCTGGGCTCTTCTTCTGTTCATAAATTTAGGTCAGATGGGCCGCTTGTGGGCTGCATGCGAAGTCCAGACCGGCTCACAGATGGTCTGGTTGTAGGGGTGGGCCCGAAGCGGCTCGCCCAGCGCGCGACCGCCGCGATTGGACTCTTAGCGGAGGCGCGTCGTCCTTGGGCGGCGAGCGCCGGCCATGAAGCTGCTATCGCTGTTTCCAGGAATGGTGGCTCCTCGGGATGATTCCGGGCGCGTGCCCCCTCGAACTTGGCCGCCTGACATTTGTCGCCGGCGCAGGCTTCGACGCGCTCGCGCAATACGGCGCGCCAGTGTTGGACGCCGACTGGACGGCCAGGAAATCAGAAAAGGCTCGGCATCGCCGCCGAGCCTTCATATTGTTGGACTCTGAATGTCGGACTTAGAAGTCCATACCCCCCATGCCGCCGCCGGGAGGCATGCCGCCCGCACCGGTGTTCTTCTTCGGCAGTTCGGCCACCATGGCTTCCGTGGTGATCAGAAGCGCTGCGACGGACGCCGCGTTCTGGATCGCCACTCGAACCACCTTAGTCGGATCGATGATGCCCTTGGAGACCAGGTTGCCGTATTCGCCGGTCTGCGAGTCGAAGCCGTAGGCGTACTGATCTTTTTCGAGGATCTTGCCGACGATGACCGAGCCGTCCTCGCCCGCGTTGATTGCGATCTGGCGGGCGGGGTAGGACAACGCCTTGCGCACGATCTCGACCCCGGTCTTCTGGTCGTCGTTCTTGGTGCGAATGCCCTTGAGGTGCTCGGAGGCGCGCAGCAGCGCAACGCCGCCGCCTGGTAAGATGCCTTCCTCGACCGCCGCGCGGGTCGCATGCATCGCGTCATCAACGCGATCCTTGCGTTCCTTCACTTCGACCTCGGTCGCGCCGCCGACGCGGATCACCGCGACGCCGCCCGCGAGCTTGGCGAGACGCTCCTGGAGCTTCTCACGGTCGTAGTCCGAGGTGGTTTCCTCGATCTGCGCCTTGATCTGAGATACCCGCGCCTCGATGTCGGCCTTCTTGCCGGCGCCGCTCACGATCGTGGTGTTCTCCTTGTCGATCATGACCTTCTTGGCGCGACCAAGCATGTTGAGCGTGACGTTCTCGAGCTTGATGCCGAGGTCTTCCGAGATCGCCTGGCCGCCGGTCAGGATCGCGATGTCCTGCAGCATAGCCTTACGGCGATCGCCGAAGCCCGGAGCCTTGACGGCGGCGACCTTCAGGCCGCCGCGGAGACGGTTGACGACGAGGGTGGCGAGCGCTTCGCCTTCGACGTCTTCGGCAATAATCACAAGCGGCTTGCCGCTCTGCACCACTGCTTCCAACAAGGGAAGTAGTTCATTCAACTGAGACAGCTTTTTCTCATTAATGAGGACGTAGGCATCATCCATTTCAACGCGCATCTTCTCGGCGTTGGTGACGAAGTAGGGCGAGATGTAGCCGCGGTCGAACTGCATGCCTTCGACAACTTCGAGTTCGGTCGCGAGCGACTTGGCTTCCTCAACGGTGATGACACCCTCGTTGCCGACCTTCTTCATGGCGTCGGCGATGAACTTGCCGATCTCCGCATCGCCATTGGCTGAAATCGTGCCGACCTGGGCGATTTCCTCGTTCGAGGTGACCTTCTTGGAGTTCTTGACGAGGTCGGCGACCACGGCTTCCACGGCCATGTCGATACCGCGCTTCAGATCCATCGGGTTCATGCCAGCGGCAACCGACTTGGCGCCTTCACGGACGATCGCAGCGGCGAGCACGGTCGCGGTGGTGGTGCCGTCGCCAGCCGCGTCTGCGGACTTGGAAGCGACTTCGCGCACCATCTGGGCGCCCATGTTCTCGAACTTGTCCTCGAGCTCGATCTCCTTGGCGACGGTGACGCCATCCTTGGTAATACGGGGAGCGCCGAACGACTTGTCGAGGACGACGTTGCGCCCCTTCGGACCGAGCGTCACTTTTACCGCATTGTGGAGGATGTCGACACCGCGCAGCATGCGGTCGCGGGCCTCGACTCCGAATTTGACTTCTTTTGCTGACATAGTGGGTTTCCCTGAGTTTTTGACTTGGTTTCACCCTTGATGAGGCGCTCGACAGGCGCTTGGGCAGTGGACTAGGCGGCCTTCTTCTTGGAAGACACGTCGGTGAGAACGCCCATGATGTCGCTCTCCTTCATGATCAACAGCTCCTGGGTGTCGATCTTGACTTCGGTGCCGGACCACTTGCCGAACAATACGCGGTCACCGACCTGGACGTCGATCGGGATCAGCTTGCCGTTTTCGTCACGACCGCCGGGGCCAACGGCGATGACTTCACCTTGGGAGGGTTTCTCCTTGACCGTGTCGGGAATGATGATGCCGCCAGCGGTCTTCTCTTCCGCGTCGATGCGCTTGACCACGACCCGGTCGTGAAGCGGACGGAATTTCATGCTCTCCCTCCTATCTTCTAGTCGCTTTTTGAAATAGCAGTCGAAGCTAGCGAGTGCTGACCGCTCCGAAAATAAGCCGGCTTGGTCGGCAAACAAGACAAAGCCGCGAAGGATTTCGAAAATCCGTCGTCCTCGCCGGTCCGCGGAGGGCCCATTCAGAGCCACCTAATGGAGCCCCTGGAATCAAGTCTGGGCTGGTCGGAGGAAGCCGCTGAGGAAACTTTAGGCGGGCTTGTACCGTCTGCCCAGGTTGTTGTTTGGCTTTGCCATCCAATGGCTAGCCGGGCAGGGTTGCGCGCGTTTGGATTAGCCTGTTCAGGTACAATGATGCCGCGTCCAACGGCAGTGTAGACCCGCGGCGGTACGCGGAGAGGCTGGAAAATCCCATCCCTCTCGCTTACCAAGAGCACCTGAGATGCAGCGGAAGAGCACTTTCTTTCTAGATTCTCTCCCTCCGCCAGTCTAGTTCGCCCGGGCGTCAGTTCGGTCGGAGCTTCCCGGGGCAACGTAAAAGTGGACCAATCCCCCAATCTCGTGGCGCTCGACAAGCTCAAACTGCGCATCCAGGCGTTGCGCGCAAAGACCATCGACAACGGCTGCACCGAAGACGAGGCGCTGTCGGCCGCTGCCAAAGTCGCTGAGCTGCTCGATCGCTACGACCTGTCGCTGACCGACATCGAGATTCGCAAGGCGCCTTGCGAACGGCGGTCATATGAGACTTACCGCAAGAAGCGAATCCCGCTCGACGACTGTATCGGCGCAATCGCCAATTTCTGCAGCTGCCGGGTCTGGCGCGAGAAGAACCAGGCAGGCGAGAGCCGCTATGTGTTCTTCGGCCTTCGCGCCGATATCGAAGTCGCGCACTATCTGGCCGAACTGATCGACGCCGCCGTCCGCTCCGAACTCGGCCGCTACAAGACCACGTCCGGCTATGGCCGGGTCCGGCACAATGAGCGGCATTTGGCCAATGCCTCGTTTGCGCTAGGCATGGTCGCATCCATCGCGGAGAAGTTGACGGCGATGAAGGGCAGCCGCGATGAGGTAAATCAAAGCACCGGCCGCAGTCTCGTTGTGCTCAAGGCTTCGATCGTCGACGACGAGTTCGGCAAGCTCGGCCTGAATTTACGGGCGGCGCGCAGCACCAGCCGCACGGTGTCGATGACGGCCTATGAAGCCGGAGGCGCTGCCGGATCCTCGTTGGCCATCAATCCCGCGGTGGGAAAGCCGACGACCTAGGCCGAATGTACGAAATGGCTGGCCTGACGGAGTCCAATATCATCGTCGCCATCGGCAAGGATGAGGGCCTCTCTTCCAACTCGTCGGTTACGGCCAGACCGCGACACACAGGCGGCCCGGAGTTGGCTGAAATGTCGATGAGCAAGTGGTTTCACTTCAGCTCGCGTTGCTAGCCGGTGGCGCAGTCCTTGAGTTGCTGCCGAAGCCATTGATGACCGCGATCGTTATCGAATCGGGCGTGCCAAGTGGCGTGCAGCGTAAAGGGCCTCGTATCGAACGGCAGCGGCAGGGATTGCAGGACATCACGGTAGCGGTTGAGGAAACGCTGCGGAAGAGTGCAAACGAGGTCGGTCGACTGTAGCAAGAGCGGCACGACGCTGTAGTGCTGAACTGACACGGCGACGCAACGCGTCAGCCCGTCCTTCGCCAGGACATCGTCGATGAAGCCGCGAAAGCCGCCGCCTTCTCCCGAAACGATAATATGCTCCAGGCGCGAATACTCTCTCATCGTGGGCCGCCGCAATCCGCGCGGATGATCCTTACGCTGGGCCATCATGAACCGTTCATCGAGCAGCGGCTGGGACGGCATTCCGCTTGGGACCGCATCTTTCGAAACCAGCGCAACGTCGAGATCTCCCGCCTCGAGCTGGCCAGCTAATTTCATCAAATCGATCGAGCGGAAGGCGAACCGGATTCTCGATAAGCCATCCCGTCGCGAGAACGCGACCAGCCGCGACCCAACAATAGCGGTCGCGTTGTCGTTCGCGCCGATTGTGAAAGTTCGATCCGATTTCTTCGGGTCGAAACCAGCTGGTGCACCGATAACATCTTGCAGATTCTGCAGTGCCAGTCGCAGAGGTTCCTTGAGCTCGTTTCCCCGCGGGGTGAGGACCATGCCTTTTCCCGAGGCGGCAGGTGTCAGCAACTGATCCTTGAAGATATCGCGCAGCCTGGCCAGTTGGGCGGAAAGTGCCGGTTGGCTAATGCCAAGCCGCGCTGCCGCACGGGTGATGTTCCTCTCATCGAGCATCGCCTTGAGCGATACGAGCAGAGGCATGTCATGAGCCCTGATATTCATCCGGATTATACCACATATCTCATCTATCGATTTCAAATATCCCATGACGGAGGACATCAACGCAAGCCGGATCATATGGGCCGCGAAAGCGGACAAGATAGTTGGGGGACAGATGAGGAAGCTGCCAAACGCCGGTCCTGCTGCGGCGGAGCCCACCATCGAGTTGCAGCGAAGGGTCATGATCGCAGCGACCGTCGGTACGGTCATCGAGTGGTACGATTTCTTCATGTATATCTCGGTGGCTTCGGCCATCTCGGTTAATTTCTTCTCGGCTGACAATCCAGTTTGGGCCAATGTCTTCGCGCTTCTCACCTTCGGCACGGGCTATCTCGTTCGGCCGTTTGGAGCGCTGGTGTTCGGTCGCATCGGCGACATGATCGGACGCAAGCAAACCTTTCTCACCACGATCCTGATGATGGGATTTTCAACGGTTGCCGTCGGTCTGGTGCCGAGCTATGCGTCGATCGGCCTGTGGGCGCCTTCGATTTTGATCTTGCTGCGAATGATCCAGGGATTGGCTCTTGGCGGTGAGTATGGCGGTGCTGCGACCTACATCGCAGAGCATGCACCGCAAGGCCGCCGCGGCTGGTTAACGTCCTGGCTGCAAACCTCTGCACCGATCGGCTTCGCTCTCTCGATGCTATCCGTGTATCTCATGCGCTCCAGCGTTACACCCGAGGCATTCAATGACTGGGGCTGGCGCATCTTGTTCATCAGTTCGGTGTTGCCGCTCGCGATCTCGGTCTGGATTCGGTTGAAGCTGCAGGAATCGCCGCTCTTCCTCAAAATGAAGAATGAGGGGACGCTCTCGAAGTCTCCGATCTACGACACGCTCCGGGCGTTGCCGAACCTGAAACGCGTGCTGATCGCGATGTTTGCGATGGTCGTCCCCCAGAGCGTGCTGCTGGTCGGTGCTCAGATCTATTCTCTGGTGTTTCTCACCGGCACGGCCAAGGTCGATCCGCAGATCGCGAGTCTCCTGGTCGGTGCGGCACTGATGTTGACGCTGCCGGTGATGATCTTCTTCGGCTGGTTGAGCGACCGCTACGGCACCAAGATATTCATCCTGGCTGCCTGCGTCATTGGCACGTTCACCTACCTCCCGCTCTACAAGGCGCTCATCTTCTATGCCAACCCTGCGCTGCATGCCGCGCAGGCCGCCGTACCCGTAACCGTCGCGGTGGATTCATCGGAGTGCTCCTTCCAATTCAACCCGATCGGAACGGCGAAGTTCACCACAGGGTGCGATATGGCCAAGAACGCCTTGATCCGGTTCGGCGCTCCCTATTTGACTAGGTCCGAAGCAAAAGGGGCGGTCGCGACGGTTTTCGTTGGCAGCAAGCCAATCCCGGTTGGCGCCGCAGGGCAGGCTCCGGATGTTGCGGCGTTCACCGCCAAGTTGAAGCATGCGCTTGAGGAGGCCGGATATCCGAGCCGTGCCGATCCAAGTGCGATGAATTTCAGAATGATCATACTCGTGTTGGCGGCGCTGAGCACGGTTGCCGGCATGATCTTCGGTCCGCTGGCATCGGCGATGACCGATCTGTTTCCGCCCCAGGTGCGTTACACGTCGGTCTCGTTCAGCTATCACGTGGGCAACGGCTATTTCGGCGGCCTCTTGCCGGCGATCGCCGCGGCACTCCAGATCTCCAGCGGCGATATATACGCCGGTCTGTACTACGTGATGGTCATTTCGGCGATCTCGTTCTTCCTCGGCTTGTTTTGGCTGCAATCGGCGCCGGCAGCGGCCAAGGTCGAGTCAGTCGCGACTGCCACGGCCTAGCGGTCACGCTTCAATCTGCACAAGCAAGAAAGTCTGGTTCAAATGACCGCAATGCACGCGATCGGCAACGTTGCCATTCGTCAGGTTGTCGAGATCCGAGGTCCGGGTTTCAGCCCGGACTTCCTCTTCCCGGATTGGGATCAGTCGGTTCTGGCGAAGCACCGAGCGCTGATGATCCCGGATTGCTTCGACGAGGCGGAGGGGCGCTTCATCGCGAGCATCCACACCTGGATTCTGAAGACGCGGCACCATACGATCCTGATCGACAGCTGCGCAGGCAACGACAAGAACCGTCCGATGCTGCCGCGCTTTCATCAGTTGAATCTGCCTTTCCTCGACCGGCTGGCGGAAGCCGGCGTCTCACCTGAACAGGTCGACTATGTCTGCTGTACCCACCTGCACGCGGATCATTGCGGCTGGAACACGCGACTCCTCAACGGCCGCTGGGTGCCGACATTCCCGAATGCCAAGTACGTCTTCTCCAAGGCCGAGTACGATCATTGGTCCGGCCCGGCTGGCAAGGAAGGCTTCAGCGCCGGCGTATTCGAGGACAGCGTTCTTCCTGTTATCCAGAGCGGACAGGCCGAGATCGTCGATGGCGAGGCTGCGATCGGGGACGGTCTTACGTTCCATCCGACCCCGGGGCACAGCCCTGGTCACGTCGCTATCCAGCTTTCCGACCAGGGACAGAAGGCGCTCTTCAGCGGCGACATCATGCATCAGCCGCTTCAGATCTATCGTCCGGACTGGAACAGCGCGTTTTGTGAGGACGCGGAGCGCGCCCGCGCATCGCGCCGCTGGCTTCTCGAACGGGCTGCGGAAGATCGCTCGACCGTTTTCACGGCTCATTTCGCCAACACGTCGGCCGGACACGTCACACGTAGCGGCGACAGGTTCGACTGGCGGTTCGCGTAACCTGAGAGGACACCGAGATGCATAAATCGATTACCGACGGCATCATCAGCGACGAGATGATGATCCCGAGCGACACCGCAGGGATCGAACTCTTCGTTCGCAACAAGCGACGGTCCGACTTGGTCCGGTTCTCTGCCGACAAGACGGTCTTGTTCGTCGCGGGATCGACCTACCCGGCGTCGACTTCGTTCGACCTTCGCCTGGACGGCTTGTCCTGGATGGATCATCTGGCCCAGGAGGGCTATGACGTCTATCTCGTCGATGTCCGCGGTTATGGTGGGTCGACCCGTCCGCCTGAAATGGAAGAACCGGCGTCCAACAATCAGCCAATCGTGCGCACACCCGTCGCTGTGCGTGACGTCGGCAGCGCTGCTACGTTTATCCGGTCGCGGCGAGGGGTCGACAAGATCAACCTGATCGGGTGGTCGTGGGGGACGACGCTGATGTCACGCTACGCCTCGGAGAACCTGGCGCACGTCAACAAGCTTGTTCTGATCGCGCCGCAGTGGCTCCGGACGACTCCGAGCGCGGCTGATTCCGGCGGCCCGCTCGGCGCCTATCGCATCGTCGAGCGCTCGGCGGCCAAGAGCCGTTGGCTCAACGGCGTTCCCGATGACAAGAAGGACGCGATATTGCCGCCGGCCTGGTTCGATGCGTGGGCGGAGGCAACTTTTGCTAAAACAGGACTCGGGCCGGACAAGCTGCGGGCGCCGAACGGAACGGTTCAGGACAGCCGAGAATATTGGGCATCTGGCAAGCCGCTTTATGATCCTTCCTCGCTCACGGTGCCGGTTCTGATCGTCCATGCCGATCTGGATCGCGACTGCCCGATGGATATGGCGCAAACGGTGTTCAGCAAGCTCTCGGCGGCGCCATATCGCCGCTGGATCGAGATCGGCGAGGGCACGCACTCGGTATTCATGGAGAAAAATCGCTGGCAGGTCTTCGCTGCTGTCGACGGTTTCCTTGGGGAACAGCCTGCAGCCTAAAGAGGGCACGCCGCGATTGCCCAGCTCCCGAAATGGCAAGCTTAACGGCGTGGCCCCTACCGCGCACAGATCTACCGGTACAGATCGATCACGCGTGCGTCGTAGATTCGGATATTGGGGCGAACAAATCGGACATTTGCGCGATCAGGAGAATTTGCGAAGCGCGAGTGAAATGAGGTCAATTTTTTCCTGCCTTGGCGGCAACAGTTTCCCATTTCCTCGCCTCACTCTCAAGGAATCGTGAAAATTCATCCGGCGCCATCGGCATCGGGTCAGAGCCCAGCCCGCGGATTCGCTCCACGATTGCCGGATCGCTCAGCGCCGTCACGAATGCCGAGTTGATTTTCGCGACAACATCGCCAGGCGTTCCCGCCGGCGCAACGATGCCGAACCAGCCAATCGCCTCAAAACCAGTGAGGCCCTGTTCGGCAAAAGTTGGCGTCTCGGGAAGACCTGGATATCGATGAGCCGACGAGACGGCGATGGGCGTAATCAGTCTGCCCTCAATCGCGGTCATCGCTGACGGAGGATCGACGATCCCGAGCGGCATATGTCCGCCAATCAGGTCGGTAACGACCGGGGCCATGCCCCGATAGGGCACCAGCTCGAGCCTGGTATCAGCCATCTGATTGAACATCTCGCTTGCGAGATGCATCAGCGTGCCGTTACCGCCGTGACCGAGTGCAAGCTTGTTTGGCTGCTTTGCCATGGCGATGATGTCGCGAAGTGTCTTTCCCTGCAGCGAATTCGAAGCTGCCAGAATGAAAGGCACCGAGGCGAGGCCCGTAACGGGCGCAAGGTCCTTGCGCGCGTCATAGGTTATGTTCTCCTGGACGCCGAGGCTTACGCCCAGCCCCGCCGCGCCGCCCAGTCCAATCAGGTACCCATCTGGTGGTGCTTTGGCGACGATGCCCATCGCGATCGCGCCGCCCGCGCCCGGGCGGTTTTCAATCACCAGCGTCTGGCCCAATTGCTTTTCGACGTTCGGCTGCACGATGCGTGCGATTGCATCGGAACTGCCGCCGGCGGGAAACCCAACGACGAGGCGGATCGCACGTTCGGGGTAAGCACTCGCAGCCCTACCACTCCCAGCCGCAGCGCACTGGCATGCGAGCACGATTGCTATCACTGCTCTTGAAGCGCTTCTCATGGGTCTTTACCGGTGCCGTTTTGCTAGGCCCGAACGCCAAGCCAACAGGTTTCGATTTCTACGGTCATCATCGTTCTCCTCCTGTTGTTGGTTGACAGATACGCGGGCACGTCGGGTCATATTGCGTGTTCCGGACGCTTCCCGTTAGCCACAAAATACTCATCCATTAATCAGAACGCCTTATGAATCCCGCAATGCGGCAATTCGCATCTTTAGCGCCTTAACGTGCTCATGACGTCTGCGCAGATGCGGTGAGCCAGTCGGCTGTCGGCCACCGCTCTGAATTATTGAATTCGTGGTCTGGTCTTTTTCGGGCTGGAATGGGCAGACACGTCGCCTCTTCGGTCGGCGGCGCGTCGAACGGACAAGAGCTGTCTCGTTGTCTCCACGAAGCGTTGGGCCGCTGGTGAGAGGACGAAATCCGCCCGGCTTACCAGAGAAACGTGTCTGATTATCGCGGGGCGAGCCAAGGGAACGGCTGCGAGCGTCGGGAATTGCGCCACGGGAAGCATATGTGCAGGCAAAATGCTTATTCCGGCGCCTTCTGCCGTCAATGCCAGTGCAGTCGTGATGAGGGAAACTTCCAGATTTGGTTTTAGCTGACGTCCGGTCCTGGCTAGGGCATCATCGATTTGCGACCTGATCCGTGTTCCGCGGCGCATTGCGATCAAGTTGCATTTTTCGAGGCTGTCCCACGTCAGCCGGGAAGCTTTCTCAAAGCGACCGTCCTTGATCCCAATAGCCGATAGTGAGCTCTGCGCAATTGTTTCGATCTTCACGTCCGGCGTGTCGGCGTTCTCAACGCTTCCGATGCCCAATTCGGCATCTCCGGCGGTGACAAACGGAAGCAAGTCATCAGGCGCAACATCGAAAATCTCGACGCGGACGTCCGGATAGTCCGCTCGATATCGCGCCAGGACGCGGGGGAGCAATGCAGAGGCAACTCCCGCGGACACCGCAATTGTAGTCCGACCTGCCTTTACCTCGACCAGATCGCTCATGTGCCTGGCCAATCCGTTGGCGCCAGCAAGTATCCGTTCCGCAATCGGTATCGCGTCCTTGCAGGTGAGGGTCGGACGCAGCGCGCGGGTCGTGCGGTCGAACAGTCTGAGCTGAAAGTTCTCCTCAATCTGCCGGATCAGGAGGCTGACCGCCGATTGCGTCACGCGCATTTCGGCGGCGGCCTTGGTGAGGCTGCCATGGCGATAGACCAGAACGAGTGCTTCGAGCTGCCGCATCGTCGGGATCATGAGCTGACCTTATGAAATGATGAGAATTTTGTGACTATTCTGAACGATCGGAACCTGCAAGATATTTCGGTAGCCGAATGTGCCCGCGATGAAATCCAGTCTGGCGCGCTGCGCGCAGCCAGACTGGGCCTGATCAGGCCACGGTACGAAGCCATTCTGTCCGGGCTACCAAGGGGAGGATTTCATGGGTCAAAAAGGGACTTTGGCCGCGATCGGCGCCGTTCTGATCGTTCTCGGCGGGCTGCTCGCTCATTTCACCCAGACCGCGAATGGAATTCGCATCGAAGACGTCCGCTTCAAGGGCGCCAAGGGCAATACCATGAGCGCCCTTGTCTATATTCCAGTGAATGCGACCGAGAAGACGCCGGCACCGGGGATTCTCGCGGTACACGGTTATCTGAATTCGCGCGAGACGCAGGACGGCTTTGCGATCGAGTTTGCGCGTCGCGGTTATGTCGTCGTGGCGCTGGACCAGACAGGTCACGGCTACAGTGATCCACCGGCCATCGCCAACGGCTTTGGCGGTCCCGACGGACTCGCCTATCTCCGGAGCCTGCCCTATGTGGACAAGAACAACATCGGGCTTGAAGGGCATTCGATGGGCGGCTGGACCGTGCAGGCCGCCGCGACGGCGATGCCCGACGCTTACAGGTCGATCGTGCTCGAGGGCTCCTCGACCGGAAAGCCGTTCGCAGCCGACGGAACGCCCACGTGGCCACGCAATCTCGCACTCGTCTTCTCGCAGTACGACGAATTTTCACTGATCATGTGGGGCAGTGAGTATGCTGCTGATATTCCCAAGTCGGCAAAGCTTGCCGCGGTGTTCGGTGTTGCGGGACCGATCGAGCCCGGCAAGGTGTACGGCGATATCGCCAAGGGCACGGCACGGGTTCTCCATACGCCGGCAATCACTCATCCCGCCGATCATTTCTCGCGCGAGGCGATCGGCTATAGTCTCGACTGGTTCGGTAAAACGCTGACCGGGGGCACACCGTTGCCATCGACCGATCAGATCTGGCTCTGGAAGGAAATTGGGACGCTGATCGCACTGGTAGGACTTGTCGTCCTCCTGCTTGGTGCGTTCGAAACTCTGCTCGGCATGGCGCCATTTTCGGTGCTCCGCGCCGTCCCATCTGGCCCTGGTGTGACCGCCTCAGCACCATCCATGCAGAACGGACGCTGGTGGATCGCGTTTTGGCCCTCGGCGCTGCTGCCGGCCATCACATACTATCCAGCCTTTGCACTTGGAGCCACGTGGCTTCCAGTATCCCGCTTCCTGCCGCAATCCTTCACCACCCAGATCGCGCTCTGGGCTCTGATCAATACGGCGATTACGCTGGCGTTGCTTCCTCTGTTGCCGAAGCGCACGATCCGAAAGGGCGTCGTGGGTCAATCGATACTGATTGCGGTCGCGACCGTTGCTGTCGGTTATGTTGCGATGTGGCTGGCCGATGTCCTGTTCAAGATCGACTTCCGGTTCTGGGTCGTGGCGCTCAAGCTGCCGAGTGCGACGCAATGGATGATCATGCTGATCTACCTGATACCGTTCACCATGTTCTTCGTCGTCGCGTTGCACACCCAGCACCGCAACTTCAGCCGCCTCGGCGCCTCGGCTCCTGGTCATTACGCCGCGATGATCCTGTCGCTTTCGCTTGGTTTCACTATCCTTATCGGCGGCCAGTATCTGGCTCTCTGGCTGGGCGGAAAACTGATAAATCCCGTCCCGAGCTCGCCGGTCGTGCCTCTGTCCACCATCATCGGCATCCAGTTCATCCCGGTGTTTGCCACCGTCGCTATCATCTCGACGTTCACTTGGCGACGCACCGGCACATCGCTTCCGGGCGCGCTGATTTGTGGTCTGCTCGTTACTTGGTACATTGTTGCCGGTACTGCGACCCAGGCTGCATTCTGATGTCTGGGAAAGAAATCCGGACATGACGAAGCGCAGCACTGCGCACTACTTCCTCGAAGGGCTCTCGGATATCGGGGTCGACTACGTCTTTGCCAATCTCGGTACGGACCATGTCTCACTGATCGAGGAGATCGCGCGCTGGGACAGCGAAGGGCGCCGGCACCCGCAAGTGATACTGTGTCCCCACGAAGTGGTCGCGGTTCACATGGCGGCGGGCTACGCCCTCGCTACCGGGCGCGGGCAGGCCGTGTTCGTCCATGTCGATGCCGGCACCGCCAACGCCTGTATGGCGATCCAGAATCTCTTCCGCTATCGCCTGCCGGTCATGCTGTTTGCCGGCCGGGCGCCATTCACTCTGCATGGCGAACTGCTGGGATCGCGCGACACCTACGTCCACTTCGTCCAGGATAGCTTTGATCCCGCCAGCATCGTGCGGCCGTATGTCAAATGGGACTACTCGCTGCCGTCCGGGGTGGTCGTGAAGGAAGCGTTGGCCCGCGCCGCTGCTTTCATGCAGAGCGATCCCCCGGGGCCAGTCTACATGTTGCTGCCGCGTGAGACGCTCGCCGAGACCTGGGACGATTCCGCAATGCCGGCCTATCCGCCGGCGCGCTACGGCAGCGTTCGGGCGGGCGGCATCGAGCCGGGGCGCGCGGCCACGATTGCCGAAGCCCTCATGAGTGCAGAAAATCCGGTTGCCGTGACCGCTTATCTTGGTCGCAAACCGCAAGCGGTCGCCGTGCTCGACCGGCTGGCGAGGACTTGCGGCATCCGTGTCGTTGAATTCAATTCGATCGATCTGAATATCTCTCAGGAGTCACCGTGCTTTGCGGGATTTGATCCGGCCTCAATCGTGCCACAGGCGGATCTTGGGCTGTTGCTCGATGTCGATGTGCCTTTTGTGCCGCAATCGTTGAAAGCGGCCGCAGCCAGGCGCTGGATCCAGATCGATGTCGATCCGCTGAAGGCAGATTTTCCGATGTGGGGATTTGCCACCGACATGCGCGTCCAGGGCGACTGCGCGACCGTTCTGCAGCAAGTGCTGGATATTGTGGAGGAACGCGCGGACGAGGCCTATCGGAGCAAGGTCCAGGCGCGGATTTCGAGCTGGGCCCCCGCGCGCGAAGCTGCCGAGGCACGGCGTCAGGCGGCTGCGGCCGCGGAAGGCGTTCGAGGTGCGATCAATCCTGCCTACCTGTTTGCCCGCCTGAGTGCAGCGCTTTCGCCGAACGACATCGTCATCAATGAAGCGATTCGCAATGGGCCGCTGCTGCAACAGCAACTCTGGCGGACAGAGCCTGGCAGCTATGTAGGCCTCGCGGGGGGTGGGTTGGGGTTCAGCGGCGGCATGGCACTCGGCCTCAAGCTGGCGCAACCTTCCCGCCGCGTTGTGCAGGTCGTCGGCGACGGCGCCTTCCACTTCTCCTCACCGGATTCGGTCTACGCAACGGCCCAGCAGTATCAATTGCCGATCTTTACCGTCGTCCTCGACAATGGTGGATGGCAAGCCGTCAAAGCGTCGGTCCAGCGCGTCTATCCCGACGGTGTGGCGCAGAGGATGAATTCATTCCAGTCGCAGCTTGCGTCAGGCCGGCAGGGGGAGCGCCGACGCTTCGCCGATGTTGCATCCGCCTTCGGCGGCTACGGCGAGGAAGTCGTTGATCCGGTTCAGCTCGATGCGGCGATCGACCGTTGCCTTGCCGCTGTTGATGACGGGCGTGCCGCCGTTCTTCACGCGCGCATCACACCACTTTAGCTGCCAGGTGCTTACCAGGCCATTCCGATCGAACGGGATCCTGCGCCTTGCGGCAACCCGGTGAGGTCAGCGTTCAGGCTTTGCAGGCGCTATCGCCTCAGCCGATACCACTCGGACATCGGCGGGCCTTCCACCACTCAGAAATCCGAAACTTTTCCGACCGCAAAGCCGGCGAAGCGATCTGGTCGGTAGGGCTTCGGATCAACGATTGGCGCCGCCCCAGTCACGATATCCGCGACCAGGTGGCCGGAGCCCGGGCCGATACCAAAGCCGTGTCCGCTGAAGCCCGCGGCCAATATCAAGCCGGGTAGGGATGAAACCTCTCCGATGGCTGGAACGCCGTCGGGCGTCGAGTCGATGTAGCCCGCCCATGCAGCGGTGATTTTCGTGTCCCTCAGGGCCGGTAAGAGGTCGAGGGCGCGCCGATGCGTGAGTTGAATTGTGCCTCGATCGGGCGCCGGATCCAGAATGCGAACCCGCTCCATCGGCGTCGGGCTGTCGAGCCGCCAACGGCGGAGTGTCTCATGTCCCGACCATACACCCTCGAGGCCGCCAGGGAGCAGACTGCGCCAGCGCCGCAGGAACATCGGGAGGAATTGCGGGGCGAAGCGGAGCTGCTGGGCTGTCGGATCAACGCGCCCTCGACCACTGATGGCGAGTGTATATCCGCCATCGCCGCGTTTCGTGACCGATACGCTGGAGGTATGCAATGCATCGGGTAGGCCCCTCCCGGCCATCGACACCGAAAGGATGGACGAGCGGATCGAGGCAAGCGGAAGGCGGATGCCGGACTGGTGGCAGAAGGAGGAGGACCACGCGCCTCCTGCCAATATGACGACCTTGGTGCGGATCGTACCGCGCTCGGTCACGACCGCGCTCACCCGGCCGCCCTCAGTCTCCAATCCACGTGCCGCGCACATCTGGTGCACAGTGCCTCCACCCTTGAGGATGGCC
Source organism: Bradyrhizobium sp. CCBAU 11361 (assembly GCF_028128935.1). Classification (NCBI taxonomy): domain Bacteria; kingdom Pseudomonadati; phylum Pseudomonadota; class Alphaproteobacteria; order Hyphomicrobiales; family Nitrobacteraceae; genus Bradyrhizobium; species Bradyrhizobium sp. CCBAU 11361. The sequence continues at coordinate 25,862 of NZ_LBJZ01000156.1, read as the reverse complement.
CGCGCTGCCGCAGGGGCCGCATTGGCGGGATCGGCGATGCCGTCGCTCGCCGAGAAGACGCCGCCCTTCCAGGCGCGCCCGGTGGCTGCGCCATGGGAAGTAGCTTCGGTCGCATCGAGCATGCGAGTGCTGACGTTCACGCCGCGGGCAAAGTCGCACCAGCGCGCCCAGCCCGCCAGCTCGGCCTCATCGTTGCTCAGGTACAGGAGGCCGCAGCGGGAGAAACCGGTGTTCTCTCCGCTTTCAGCGCCAAATCTCTCCCACAGGTCCAGGCTCTTGGTTGCCATCGGCAGCTCTCGCGCATCGCGGTTTTGCTGGCGGCACCAACCCCAGTTTCGGCTGGATTGCTCGGCGCCAATCCGCCCCTTCTCCACGAGAACGACGCTGAGGCCACGCAAGGTGAGATAATAGGCCGCGAACACTCCGATAATGCCGCCTCCGATGACCACCACGTCGGCGCGGTCGGGAAGATCAGGCGAGGTCTCAATCTGACAGAGGGGCGCGGGCATCCTGCGTTCCTGGATTTCGATGGCTGCATCTTAGATCGCGCATTCGCGTCGACGGCACCGGATTCGATGGTGGTCCAGAATTTTATGCTGTATCCTGTGTGTACTGCAAAACGGCGTTCTGTCCGAACGATACATGTCAGTGACGGACGTCGGCTGCGAGAGAAGTAAGCTTTTTGCTCGCTGTGCAGAATTTTCTGCTGCGCGTTGATGAGTGGAGGGCGCTCAATGAAACTCGATCGGATTGACATCAAGATTCTTCACGAGCTCCAGAAGAACGGCCGCGTCACCAATGTCGAGCTTGCCGAGCTGGTCAATCTGTCGCCCAGCCCATGCCTCATGCGCGTGAAGAGACTGCAGACCGAGGGCTACATCGAGGGTTACTCAGCCCAGATCAACATGCGCAAGCTGGGACAGACGCTGACCGTGTTCACGGAAGTGACGTTGAAGAACCATCGACAGATCGACTTTGCCCGCTTCCTGAGCGCGGTTGAGAAAGTCGACCAGCTGATTGAATGCCATCTGGTCTCGGGAGGCTACGACTACATGCTGAAATTCGTCGCCGCCAGCATCGGCGAGTACCAGACGATCATGGAGCGTCTGACCGACATGGATATCGGATATCGGCATCGATAAGTATTTCAGCTTCGTTGTCCTCAAGTCGCCCATCGTGCGCTCCCACATGCCACTGACCAGCCTCTTCCCAGCTTGATGCCACTGCGCCAGCTAGTGATGGCAATAGGTCCGCACCTGCTCTGGATCCTGCTGCAATCCATCTAGCCAGGTCGGGTCGAGTTTCGGCACTGAAGAGAACAAAAGCCGGGTATAGGGATGCTCCGGCACCTTTGACCGGACCGGCGTGATCTCCTCGACCTTCTGACCGCGATACATGACGATGATCTCGTCGCAGATCGCCTCGACGACTGACAGATCATGGCTGATGAAGATGTAGGAAAGACCGAGCTCCCGCTGCAACTCCTTCAGCAGCTCGATCACCGCGGCCGCAACAACCGTATCGAGAGCCGACGTGATCTCGTCGCACAGGATAAGTGTCGGTTCAGCAGCAAGCGCCCGAGCGAAATTGACGCGCTGCTTCTGACCGCCTGAAAGTTCTCCTGGCCGTCGTTGGCGCACGGATTTGGGAAGACGGACCAGATCGAGAAGCTCGCTGATGCGCGCATCGCGCGCCTTACCCCGCGTCCCATGATAAAAGGTGAGAGGGCGTCCCAATATGTCTTCCACGGACTTCGCCGGATTAAGCGCGGTGTCGGCATGCTGGAATACGATTTGAATCTGGCGGAGTTCGTTGCGGGTACGGCTGCGGCCGGCTTTCCCCAATTCCCGGCCATTGAAGCTGATGCCTCCCGCGTGGGCCGGCAGGATGCCGGCAATTGCCCTGGCAAGGGTTGACTTCCCGCAGCCAGATTCGCCGATGACGCCCAGATTTCGGCCCCGGTCCAGCCTGAGGCTGACCGACTGGACAGCACTGACCAACGGTTCTCCATTGCGCAGGCGAGAGCCGTAGCCGACGGTCAGCTGGTCCACCATCAGCAAAGGCAGGTTCGCTGTCGTTTCGATTTCCGGGACGCGCTCTTGCGCCTTCGGCCTGAAAGCGGCCAGCAGTTCCTGAGTATAGGGATGGCGAGCATGTTCGAGGATCTCGCTGGTGGTGCCGGTCTCCCGGATTTCACCATCCTTCAGCACGACTATCCGATCCGCGATCTGGGCGACGACGGCCAGATCGTGGGAGACATAAATACCGGCGATATTGTGCTGTCTCGTCACGGTCTTGAACGCGCGCAGCACCTCCACTTGCGTGGTGACATCGAGCGCTGTCGTGGGCTCGTCGAAGATCACAATCTTCGGTTGGCCGATCAGGGCCATGGCTGCGGCGAGGCGCTGAAGTTGCCCGCCCGAGACCTGGTGAGGATAACGGTCGCCGATGGCTTCCGGCTCCGGCAACGACAAGGCCCTGAACAGCGAAATGGCCTTCGCTCGCGCCTGAGCGGCCGGCATGAGCTTGTGAATTTGCGCCACCTCGACGACCTGATCCATGATGGTGATCGCCGGGTTGAAGGCGGCAGCAGCACTCTGCGGCACGTAGGCCACGGTCGTGCCACGAATGCCTGCGCGTTCCGTTTCCGAAAGACCGACCATGTCAACGCCGCCCACACGGACTTCACCGCCTGTCATTTTGCAGCCTTGCCGGGTGTAGCCCATCAGCGTCAGGGCGATGGTCGTTTTGCCCGAGCCGCTCTCGCCGATCAGGGCTACGATCTCGCCCTGGGCGATATCGAGGCTGACGCCCTTGATGATCTCCAGCCGCCTGCCGGAGTCGGTTGTCGCCTCAACCCTGAGGTTGCGGATCTCAACGAGGTTTCCCGTCATTCGGGGCTCCGGTCGCGGATTCTGCGCGGCAGATTGTCGATCAGAAGATTGACGCTGATGGTGAGACTTGCGATGGCGAGCGAGGGGAAGAGCACCGCCGGCGCAGCAAAGGGCAGGCCACCGATATTCTCGCGCACGAGCGCGCCCCAGTCGGCGTAAGGTGGTTGCACGCCGAGTCCCAGAAAGGACAGACCGGAGAGCAGTAGCACAACGAAGACGAAGCGGAGGCCGAGGTCGGCCAACACTGGACCCAGAATATTGGGCAGGATTTCCGAGGCAATGAGATAGGGGAGCTTTTCGCCTCGGATCCGGGCCACCACCATGAAGTCCATCGTGTTGACATTGACAGCGAGAGCCCGGGCGAACCGATAGGCTCCCGGGGTGTAGATCACCGACAGCGTCGCAATCAGCGCCGGGATCGACGAGCCGACCGCGGCGACCACGACGAGGCCGAACAGCTTGCTTGGAATCGAGTTCAGCGCATCGAGAAACCGGCTCAGCATGGTGTCGAGCCAGCCTCCGGCAACGGCTGCCGTCATGCCGAGCGCGACGCCGCTGAAACAGGCGATCGAGACGGCGGCAAGCGAAATGCCGAGCGTATAGCGCGCTCCCATCAGGATGCGCGAAAAGATATCCCGACCGAGATAGTCGGACCCGAGCCACAGGTCTCGGCTCACAGGCCCGAAATAATCCGTATCGACGATCTCGCCGACGGAATGGGGGACCATGTGCGGGGCGAAAAGGGCGACGACGACCCAGAGAAGGATCACGCCCAGAGCCGAGATGCCGACAGGATTGGCGCGATAGCCCAATCGAATGCCGCGCCGGTCGGACGAAGTCGATGTCGATGTCGTCATCGGAGCCTCGGATTGGAAAGGACGGCGATGATGTCCGCAGCCGTGATCAATGCCAGATAACCAAGGCAGAAGATCATCGCGCAGGTCTGGATCAGCGGGAGATCGCGGGTGGAAACGGCATCGACCATCAGCTTTGCGATCCCGGGATAGTTGAAGATGGTCTCCACGATGATCACGCCGCCGAGCAAGTACGATAGCGAGAGTGCGACCGCATTCACGATGGGACCAAGCGCATTCGGAAGTGCATGTCTCAGCACCATCCGGGGACGCGATGCCCCCTTGAGAAGCGCCATCTCCACATATGGTGTGTTCAATGTCTCGACCACGGCGGCTCGCGTCATGCGGATCATCTGCGCTGACACGCCGAATGTGAGCGTCATGACCGGCATCGCGTAGGTCCGCATCAGGTCGTAGAACGACTTGGTCTCGTTGGTGAAGGACAGCGCCGGCAGCCATTTGAGATACACGGCGAAGAGCAGGACGGCCAGGGTTGCGATCATGAACTCCGGTACCGAGATGATACCGATCGTGGCGACGGTAACGGTGCGGTCGTAAAGCGTGCCTCGCCACATCGCGGCAGTAATGCCAAGCGTCAGGGCGAATGGCACGGCGATCGCGGCAGTCAATCCTGCAAGCTTCATCGTGTTGGCAAGGCGTCCATGTATCAGATTGGCGATCGGCACGTTGTTGACGTAGGACGTGCCGAAATCGCCCTTGAAGATGCCGGCGATCCATTTCAGGAATCGGATGATCGCGGGATCGTTGAGGTGCATCGCCTTGCGCAGACCCTCGACGGCTTCTGGCGTCGCGGACTGTCCAAGCAGGATGGTGGCTGTGTCGCCGGGCAACAGCGCGGTGGCAGAGAATACGGCAATGGAAACGATCAACAGCGTGATCAAGGCGATCAGCAGCCGTCTCATCACGAGCGACGAAATCTGTCTTCTCACGTTCGCACTCCCACATCACCCGGCGATTTCGTTGCCCACGGTTCCGATTTCAGGACCAGGGCAGGGACCTCGCGGGAGCCCAATCAGGTGGCAAGCCAGACGTACTCGGCGAACGCATAGCCCATCATGCCGCCGAGCGGGTTGGGCTCAAGTCCCTTCAGCTTTTCGGTGACGGCGTCCACATTGGAGATGTAGGCCGGAATAATGGTGCCAGCTTCTTCCGACACCATGATCTGCATCTCGTTGTAGATTTCGCGGCGCTTTGCCTGATCGAGCGAGGCACGGGCCTCGGCCAGCATCTTGTCGAACTTCTCCGAGGTGAATCGGCTCTCATTCCATGGAGCATCCGACTTGTAGAGCAGGGAGAACAGGATGTCAGGCGTCGGGCGCGGGTTGACGTTGCCGAAGTGAATCGGCGCCTTCAGCCAGTAATTGCTCCAGTAACCGTCGGAAGGCACGCGCTTCACATCGAGCTTCATGCCGATCCCAGCGGCTGTGGCCTGGACGATCACGGCCATGTCTATCGCCGAATTGGCTGCGTCGGACGTGATGACCTCGATTGGTTGACCGAGAACGCCCGCTTTCTGGAAATGGAATTTGGCCTTTTCCGGATCGAACGCTTTGGGCTTGAGGGCCGCGTTGTGGTAGAAATTGGCCGGGGATACCGGTTGATCGTTGCCGACTACGCCGAACCCGCGCAGTGCTGACTTGACGATCTGCTCGCGGTTGACCAGGTATTTCATGCCCTCCACGAAATCCCTGTTGTTGCCGGGCGCCATGTCCATGCGAATGTTCAGGTCTGTGTAGTTACCCGAAGTCGTCTTGGACAGCGCGAAGCCATTCACGCCATCGAACAGGCGCACGGACCGCGGGTTGATCGCGGCAGCGAGATGAATGTCCCCGGAGAGAAGAGCATTGATGCGGGCGTTTTCATCCTGAATGGCGAAAAACTCGAATGAATCGACATTCGGCCCCCCCTTGAAATAGTTCGGGTTTCGAACGCCGATCGAGCGCACGCCGGGTTCGAATTGCTTGCACTTGAAAGCGCCGGTGCCGTTGCCTGAGGAGAAATCGGTGGTGCCGTCGGCTACGATCATAAAGTGATGCATGGACAGGATCGTCGGCAGATCCGCGTTGGGGCCCGCCAGCGTGATCTCGACCGTATTCTTGTCGACGGCCTTGAAGCCGGTCATCTGGATGGCGATCGCCGCGACTTTGGATCCCGTTGCTTTGTCCAGATGACGCTTCAGCGAGTAAATGACGTCATCGGAGGTCAAGTCCTTGCCGTTGTGGAAGGTAACGCCTTTCTTCAGCTTGATCGTCCAGGTCTGGGCATCGCTGCTGTCGATCGATTCGGCAAGCTCCATCTGCGGCACGCCCGCTCTGTCGAGAAATGTCAGGCGGTTGTAGAACGAGCAACAGCGCACATAGTCGGTCGATAGTGAGGCTTTGGCCGGGTCAAGCGTGTCGGCGGTCGAAGAGGACCAGCCCGCTGCTTTCAGAGCGCCCCCCTTGACAGGCGTCGCCGCTACCGCCTGCGATGCGCGGCCGAGGACCGTGCTGGCGGCTGCCATTGCCATGCCGCTGACAAGCATCAACTTCAGAAGATCGCGGCGCGAAGCACCGCCGCGAATGGCGCGCTCGATCATCGCGTCGTCTGAACGAGACCAGTTCGTCGTCGTGTCGCTCATCTCAATCCCCTCGCTATTGGATACGGCTATGGCTCAGGTTGCGGTAAGCGGCAGATTGTTCTGCCGGGCCGTTGTGGTGGATGCCGGCCTGGTCCCGTCATGGCGACCAAGTTGCTGCGTCCTCCAGGCTTTCATTCTTTTCCCGCACTCTAAGTCTCGCAGGTTGGACCCGCGGCGGTGGCCGAAAAAACCGAGGCAACGGCACAAAATTGCGAAGATGCGCCCATTTGTAGTGTTTCGGACCTGCCATCTGCCGGCCCCTTACGCATGCCTATTTTTATTGCAGTGCGGCGCGCACATCCGCATCGGCCAGAGTCTCGTCAAGAATCATGGCCGTGCGCTCGACGATGGCTTCGATGTCGGACTCGGAGCAGCAGAGCGGCGGCGCATAGCCGAGCACGCCTGTCGGGAAGGCCCGGACGATGAGGCCGTTGTTCCAGGCGCGGTCGAAGATGCGCCGCGCCGGTTCGGCCGCGGCGGGGAGCGGCGTCTTGCGTTGTTTGTCGGTGACGAGTTCGATGGCGGCCAGCATGCCGCGGCCGCGCACGTCGCCCACCAGGGGATGATCCTTTAACGATTGAAGGCCGGCCATCAGACGTGCACCGGCTTTCGCGCCATTCGCAAGCAAGCCGCTCTCATAGAGATGCAGCACCTCCAGGGCCACCGCGGCACTGACGGGATGGGCGGAGTAGGTATATCCGTGTCCAACCGCGCTTGCGCCCGCCCCATCGGCGATCGTGTCGTAGACATGATCCGACAGGAAGACTGCACCCATTGGCACATACCCGGAGGTCAGTCCCTTGGCGACGGTCATGAGGTCCGGGACGACGTCGTCCTCGCTGCAGGCGAAAAGTGGACCCGTCCTGCCGAACCCGGTTATGACCTCGTCCGCCACGAAGAGAATGCCATAATCCCGGCATCGTGCGCGCAGCGCTTTCATCCAGCCCTTGGGCGGCACGAGCACGCCACCCGATCCTTGGATCGGCTCGGCATAGAATGCGGCGACGCGATGTGGACCGCCGATCTCCGCGATCTTCGCCTCGAGCGCTGCCAGCGAGGCCGCGATGATGGCATCTTCATCCTGCCCGGCAGGATTCCGATAGACATAGTGCGAGGGGATCGTGTGCTGCCAGCTGAGCGGCAGGACGAAACCGGCATGGAAGGCGGGCAGGGCTGTCAACCCGGCGCCGACCGTTGAGGACCCATGATATCCCTGCTCTACGGAGATGAATTGGTCGCGTTGCGGTTCGCGTCGGGCGTGCCAGTAGTAGCGGATGAAACGTACCGAGCTGTCGACGGCATCCGAACCGCCCAGCGTGAAGTAGACGTGGTTCAGGTCACCGGGAGTCCGCTGTGCCAATTCCGCCGCGAGCCGGATCGCCGGCTCCGAGCCAAGGCTGAAATAGCCCGTTGCGTAGGGAAGCTCACGCATCTGCCTGGAAGCGGCCGCAACGATGCTCTCGTGCCCATAGCCGGCATTGACGCACCAGAGCCCGGCGAAGCCGTCAACGAGTTGGTGTCCGGAGGCGTCGGTCACCGTTGCTCCCTTGGCCGATTTCAGCACCCTGACCCCAGCGGCCTCGTGACCCCGGTAGGAGGCGACCGGGTGGATGAGATGGGCCCGATCGAGCTCGATGAGAGAATTGCTGAGCATTAAAGATCTCCGCTTATCCGAAAGCCTGGCTGGCAAGGGCGAATGTGGTGAGCGGCGCGTCGCTGGATCGCGGAATGACGGGGCGCTGCATGGCAACGCCTTCGTCCACGCGGACGAGGCCCTTATCCGTGAGCCAGGACCCTAATCGGGGTGTCTCGGCGGTATCCACGCGAACGAACTGTCCTTCCCGCTCGGCCATGAAATAAGCGAGCAGAGCCGTCGCGTCGTCGGCGTTTGCGGCCACGACGGGGCCGATCACCTCACCCCTGCCGAAGGCACGTACCGCGGCAAATCCGGCAATCCGGAAGCCGTCAACGAGTACCGCGAGGCGACCGACCTTCGCGAGAACACGAAGCAGATCCTCGCGGTCTGCACCGCAGGCGCTTCTGTCGAGTTCGATGATCTCGGATATCTCGCGCGCCTCTGGCGGCCGGACATGCGTGGGAGGCGCGACGCGCCGAACCTGTCCCTGATGCTGGACGATGGTGCCGGTTTCGCGAAAGCCGAGCTTGCGATAGAGCGCCAAACCCTCGCGCGTTGCAATGAGCCTTAGCGCGCGCGATCCCGCCAGAGCGATCACTGCCTCCATGAGCTTGCGGCCCAATCCACGCCCGCGTGCGGCTTCATCGACCAGGACCATGTTGATGGTTGCGACATCGCGCTTGTACGGCGTCATCAGAACCGTCCCGAGCACGGTTGTGGCATTCGCATCCACCGCGACGATTCCCGTGCTCAGAGCGAGCGCCAATTGCCAGTCTTCGAAGCGGTGCGGCCAATTGGCTTGACGTGAAAGGCGTGTGGCGCCTGCGAGATGTTCGGGCCCGAAGGCGATGAGCGAGATGGAGCTCTGCGTCATTGGCTCGTTTCCATTGTCCGGCTCCAGTCTCCTGTGTAAGGGACGGGCACATCGTCTGAAGGTCACCGCGTGAACGATATCTTCGACTGCAGCCGGCGGAAAAGCCGCATCTTATGCCGCACAGGCGCTCTATGCTTGCAGCTGTGAAATCGCGCAAGCGCGCCAGGATGAGGATGATGAGCCATTTTCGCCCGAAATACATAACTTTCGACTGCTACGGGACGCTGACGAACTTCCGGATGGCAGACGCGGCGCAGGATCTCTACGGCGCTCTGCTACCCCAACCGCGGATGACTGAATTCGTCCGAGACTTCGCGGCGTATCGGCTCGACGAGGTTCTCGGCGACTGGAAGCCTTATGCCGAGGTTATTCACAACGCGCTCGAGCGCGCCTGCAAGCGCAATGGTGTCGCCTTCAAGGTCGAGCATGCGCAGATGGTCTACGACCGCGTACCGACCTGGGGGCCGCATCCCGACGTTCCTGCTGGTCTGTCCAGGATTGCCAATAAAATACCGCTGGTCATCCTCTCGAACGCCATGAATGTGCAGCTCCCTTCCAACGTGGCGAAGCTTGGCGCGCCCTTCCACGCGGTGTTCACGGCCGAACAGGCTGGATCCTACAAGCCGCGCATGAAAGGCTTTGAATACATGTTTGATGCGCTAGGCTGCGGTCCCGAGGACGTAGCACACTGCTCTTCTTCGTTCCGTTACGACTTGATGACGGCCCATGATCTCGGCATCAAGAACAAGGTGTGGGTTAATCGCGGGCACGAGCCGGCCAACCCATATTACGGCTATGTTGAAATCAGGGACATTGCCGGCCTGCCGGATGTGTTCGGCCTCTAAGCCCACGGATCTGCGGTGAAATACGTCTCTTATTGGCATGACACCGCACCGGCCTTCAGCGGTGGCGCTGAAGGGGCGGTCGAGGGACGTTACGATGTTGCGGTGATCGGCGCTGGCTTCACAGGCCTGGGAGCCGCGCGCCAGCTCGCGAAAGCGGGCACCAGGGTTGTTGTGCTCGAGGCCGACAAGGTGAGCTGCGGAGCATCAGGCCGGAACGGCGGACACCTCAATAACGGTCTGGCTCATAGCTATCTTGCCGCCAAGGCGGAGTTGGGCCAGGAGCGAGCTATCGCGCTTTATCGCGCGCTCGATGCTTCGATCGACACTCTCGAGGCGCTGATCGCGGAGGAGGGGATTGAATGCAGTTTCCGCCGCGCCGGCAAGCTGAAGCTCGCTTCCAAGCCGAAGCACTTCGATGCAATCGCGCGGAATTTCGAGGCGGTCCATCGCGAGGTGGATCCGGAGACCGCGTTGCTCTCCGCCCAGGATCTAAGCTCTGAGGTGGGTTCGCCCTTCTTCGGCGCGATGCTCTCGAAGAAGAGCGCCATGATGCATATGGGACGCTATGGCATCGGACTGGCCGAGGCAGCCAAACGCCGCGGTGCCATCATCTTCGAGAAGGCGGCGGTCACCGCCCAGGCGCGGGAAGGATCGCGCCACCGCCTGACGACGTCGCGTGGCAGCGTCACCGCCGATCAGGTGCTGCTGGCCACGGGCGCCTACACCACGCCGAATTTCGGCTACTTCCGACGGCGCATCGTCACGGTCGGCAGCTTCATCATAGCGACCAAGCCGCTGGACGCGGCTGAAGTCGCAGCCACGATGCCCGGCAACCGTACTTGCGTCAATTCGATGAACGTCGGCAATTATTTTCGGCTTGCGCCCGACAATCGCTTGATTTTCGGCGGACGCGCGCGGTTCTCGGCAACGTCAGATCAGAGGTCCGACGCCAAGAGCGGCGCCGTTCTCGCCGACAGTCTCACGCGAATTTTTCCGCAACTTGCCGGCATACCAATCGACTATTGCTGGGGCGGGCTCGTCGACATGACCAGCGACCGCTATCCACGGGCCGGCTACCAAGATGGGCTATGGTACGCGATGGGCTATTCGGGACATGGCGCACAGCTGTCGACCCATCTTGGCATGATCATCGCCGACAGCATGCTGGGACGAGAGGATAGAAACCCGATGAAAGGCCTCCGCTGGCCTGCGGTGCCCGGCCACTTTGGCAAACCATGGTTTCTGCCGTTGGTGGGAATGTACTACAAGATGCTCGATCGAATTCAGTAGCTCGGACACTCCAGGCCACCGCGCGGGCCGAAATCGCAGACTGCGATTTGTCCGTCTCGGTGGCTGCCTGTCCGGAAAGAGAGGCGCGAGCGGCGCCTTCTCCGTTCCGTCGCTGGCTAAGCCAGCCCGCCGATATGGAAGGTTTTCGCCTCGAGATATTCTTCGATCCCGATTTGCGCTCCTTCACGCCCCAATCCAGACTGCTTCACTCCGCCGAATGGGGCGACCTCCGTTGACACCATACCAGTGTTGAGGCCGACCATGCCGACCTCAAGCGCCTCTGCAACGCGCCAGGACCGCTTGAGGTTCGATGTGTAAAAATATGCGGCCAGTCCAAACGGCGTCGCATTCGCGATGGCAATCGCCTCGTCGTCTGTCTCGAAGCGGAAGAGCGGCGCGACCGGACCAAATGTTTCTTCGTGCGCCAGCACCATATCGGTGGTTGCGTTGGTCAGCACGATCGGCGCCGTAAATTGCGGCCCCTTCGGCAGCGTAGCCGGTTGGGTGGCGATGCGGGCGCCCTTGGACAGCGCGTCGGCGACATGGCGGTTGATTTTGCTGGTCGACGCCTCGTTGATCATCGGTCCAATCGCCACACCGGGCTTGAGGCCTGGTCCCACCGTCATTTCATTGACACGAGCGACAAGCCGGTCTGCGAAGGCATCATAAATGCCGGCCTGCACGAGGATCCGATTGGCGCAAACGCAGGTCTGGCCACCGTTGCGGAATTTTGACACGAGCGCGCCTTCGACCGCGAGATCAAGATCGGCGTCGTCAAAGACGATGAAGGGGGCGTTCCCGCCGAGTTCGAGACTCACCCGTTTAACGCTGTCCGCGGCACCGCGCATCAGCAGCGAGCCGATGCGGGTCGACCCTGTGAAGGAGATCTTGCGCACCATTTCGTTGGCCATGATCTCGGCGCCGATCTCGGTCGGCAAGCCCGTGACGACGTTGATCACGCTGGCGGGAATTCCGGCGCGCTCGGCCAGAACCGCGAGAGCGAGCGCCGAATAGGGCGTGAATTCGGAGGGCTTGATCACGACGGTGCACCCCGCCGCAAGTGCGGGACCCACCTTGCGCGTGATCATGGCGTTCGGGAAATTCCACGGCGTGATGATACCGCACACGCCCACCGGCTCCTTGAGAACCACGATGCGCCGATCGGCCGTTGGTGACGGGATCGTCGTGCCGCCGATGCGCCGGGCTTCCTCCGCAAACCACTTGACGAAGGAAGCGCCGTACCGGATCTCGCTCCTGGCCTCGTCCAATGGTTTGCCCTGTTCGAGCGTCAGAATTCGCGCCAGATCATCCAGATGCGCTATCATGAGCCCATGCCAGGCTTCCAGAAGCGCGGCGCGCTCGGCGCTCGTCTTTGCGCGCCAGGCACGGGATGCCTCGGCGGCAGCGGTAATGGCGGCGCGGGTCTGATCCCGTCCCATGTCCGGCACGGTACCAAGAACAGCCTGCGTCGCCGGCTCGATCACGTCGACCGTCTTGCCCGAGAGAGCCGCCTGCCATTGGCCGCCGATCAAGCCCTGCTGGCGGAAGAGTCCTTTGTCGCTCAGATTCTGCATGTCGGATCCTTGTCTATTGGGAGAGTCTGGAAAGAACGGCTGCGGTGATCGCTTCGGTCCGCTCTTTGCCTTGCACCGTACCGATGCCATGGGAAGTGGTCTTCTCCAGCGCCGCCATGACGCGTGCCGCGGCATCGCGCTCGCCAAGGTGATCGAGCATCATCGCCCCGGACCAGATGGCTGCGATTGGATTGGCAGTGCCGAGATGGGCGATGTCGGGCGCTGAGCCGTGAACGGGCTCGAACATCGAAGGAGCGTTGCGGTCCGGGTTGATGTTGGCGGAGGCGGCAAAGCCAAGTCCACCCTGAATAGCCGCGCCGAGATCGGTCAGAATGTCGCCGAACAGGTTGGAGGCGACGACGACGTCGAGACTCTCCGGCGCTAGGATCATGCGCGCGGCGAGTGCATCCACGTGGTAGCTCGTGACTTCCACGTCCGGATACTCGGCAGCAACCCGTTGGGTCATCTCGTCCCAGAAGACCATCGAGTATCTTTGGGCATTCGACTTGGTGACCGAGGCGAGCTTCCCACGCCTTCCGCGCGCCTGGGCGAACGCAAATCGCAAAATCCGTTCCACCCCGGCGCGCGTAAACACGGAGGTCTCGACCGCAACCTCGTCGCCGGTGCCCTGATGCACCCGTCCGCCAGCCCCCGAATATTCGCCTTCGGTGTTCTCGCGGATGCAGAGGATGTCAAACTCGGTCGCCTTCAACGGGCCGTTGACACCCGGGAGCAGGCGGTGCGGCCGAATGTTGGCATACTGGGTAAACTCCTTGCGGATCGGCAGCAGGAGCCCGTGCAGCGAAACGGCATCGGGTACGACCGCGGGCCAGCCGACTGCGCCAAGCAGAATGGCGTCGAACTTCCGCAGCGTCTTGATGCCGTCAGCAGGCATCATCGAGCCCGTTTCCCTGTAGAACGCGCAGGACCACGGAAATCTGGCGCCATTGAGCGCAAAGCCCGAATGCTTGGCGGCAACCTCAAGGACCGCCCAGGCGGCCTCCGTCACGTCGTGGCCAATGCCATCGCCCGGAATCAGTGCGATCGTATAGTTCTTCATGGAGGCTCTAAACCTGAATGAGCACGCTCTTGGAGCGGCGGTTGGCGTGATAGGCCTCGCGGCCGAGGTCCTTGCCGATGCCGGAGCGCTTGTAGCCCCCGGTCGGCAGGATGTGGTCACGCGATCGGCCGTAGCGGTTGACCCACACAGTGCCAGCGGAAATTGCGCGTGCGATCCGCATGACCCGTGAAACATCGCGGGTAAAGAGCCCGGCGGCGAGACCGTAAGTCGGGTGGTCGGCGAGCGCCAAGGCTTCCTCCTCGGTCGTGAACGTTTGTAAGGTCAGTACCGGTCCGAAGATCTCTTGGGTGATGGCGGGAGAAGACTGATCGACCTTCGTAAGAAGCGTCGGCGCATAGAAATAGCCCTTGCCCTCCATCGGTTCGCCACCGGTAAGGCATTCTGCGCCCTCGGCGCAGGCTGCTTGCACGAGCGAGTGAATCCTCGTGCGCTGCCCCTCGGATATGATCGGGGAATAGGTCGTTGCGACGTCCCAGGTGGGGCCTGCTTGAACGGCTTTCATACGAGCGAGGATGGCCTCAACGAGCGGCTCGGCCACAAAGGCGTGGGCTATGAGCCGCGATCCGGCGACACAGGCTTGCCCGGCATTTGCGATGATGCTGCCGGCAATCGCAGAAGCGGCCTGATCGAGATCGGCATCGGCGAAGACGATTTGTGGGCTCTTACCGCCGAGCTCGAGCGTCATTAGCTTGATGCCCGTGTGCGCGACATTGGCCATGATGGCCGCGCCAGCCACAGTCGATCCGGTGAAGCTCACTTTGGCGACGTCGGGATGTCCCGTTATGGCGGTACCTGTTGTCTGCCCGTCGCCGAGCACGACGTTGACAAGCCCCGCGGGCAGGCCCGCTTGTACCGCCAATTGGGCGAGGAAGATGGACGAGAACGGCGTCAATTCGGATGGCTTGAGCACGACCGCGTTGCCCGCAGCAAGAGCCGGTCCGAGCTTCCAGCCTGCCATGGACACAGGAAAATTCCAGGGCGTAATGGCGCCGACGACCCCGAAGGGCTCAGTCATGATCATGCCGAGGTGCTTGTCGTCGGTGGGCACCAGATCGCTGCCTTCCTTGTCCGCGAATTCAGCGAAGAAACGGATTTGCTCTGCGGTGACCGCGATGTCTCCCGCAACAAGTTGACCGACCGGGCGGGTGGATGAAACCGCCTCGAGTTTGGCGAGCGTCTTGGCCTCGCTCTCGATGAGATCGGCCCATCGCCGGAGCACGTTGGCTCGCTCTCGGGGCCGCACGCCACCCCAATTGCTCGTCTTCAACGCCTTCCTGGCGATCTGGACCGCCTCGTCCACGACCTCTTCCGAGGCGATGGGACAGTCGGCGTAGGACGCACCATCCGAGGGGCGGCGCATCGGAAGCAGGCCAGGAGATTCCAGCAACCGATCGCCGATGAAGTGGCCGATGGGCAGCGAAATCCGATCGGGATCGAAGCTTAGGCTCATGACACCGTGACGTAGATCTTGCGGACCGTCTCGACGGTCTTCCATACGCCCGTAAATCCGGGCTTCATGACGAAGCTGTCGCCGGCTCTGAAGGTCATGGGATCGCCGTGGTCGGGCGTAATCTCCACGATACCGGAGATGATGTGGCAGAACTCGAAGGTCTCTCCCTTGATGGAGCGTGTCTCGCCCGGGGTCGCCTCCCATATGCCGGTATGTACGAGTTCGCCCTTGGCCACGTCTTGCGCCCAGGTCTTGAAGTGGGGGGCGCCGGCAATGAGCCGCTCGGGCATCGGGGCGGACTCCTTGGGGGCGAAGCTCGGATTGGGATCGATCGATTTCAGCAGCAACTTGGGCTCCTCTCAGTAACCACGAGTCCGATCCACGAGCCCGATGGGATCAAGGCCCGCCTCGTATCGTTTGATGTTGTCGATGACCGACCGCGCGGCGGTTTCCGCCTGAGTTGCGCTCGCCACATGCGGGGTGAGCAGCACCTTCGGATGAGCCCACAAGGCATGATCCGAAGGCAGTGGCTCGGGTTCGGTTACGTCGATGACGGCGCCGGCGAGCTTGCCAGCGTCCAGAGCGGCCAGAAGTGTGAAGTGATCGAGCTGCGCACCGCGTCCCGCATGGACCAGCGCAGCGCCTTTCGGCAGCTGCGCAAACAGGTTGCAGTCCAGGATCCCGCGCGTGTCCTCGGTGAGAGGCAGCAGGCAGACCAGAATGTCGGTCTCGCCGAGCATTTGGCTGAGACCGGCTTCGCCGCAATATGTCGCAACTCCTTCGATCGTCTTGCCCGATCGGCTCCAGCCACTCAAGGGAAAGCCGAAAGGCTTCAGGCTTTCCAGCACGGCGCGGCCGAGCATGCCAAGCCCGAGCAGCCCGACTCGCCGGTCGGCCGCTTGCTTCTGCGGCAGAGCCTGCCATTGGTGCCGCCGCTGCAGGTCAAGATAGGCGGGAAGGTTGCGGTGGAGCGCCAGCACCGCGAGCGTGACATACTCCTGCATCATCCGGATGATGCCGTCTTCCACCATCCGCACCACCTTCACCTCGGGCGGAATCGCCAATAGCGGAAATTGATCGACCCCGGCGCCAACGGAGAACAGGATTTCAAGATTGCGATAACGTTCGAGCCCGTCGGGTACCGTCCAGCTGATGATGTAACGCACCAAATCAGTATCGACCGATGCCGGATCGATCGCGAACGGGAGGTCAGGGAGCTCGCGAGCGAAGGCGTCGCGAAAAACGGTCCCGCGCTCGGCGTCGGAATTGAAGAGAAAGGTCATCGGTCGAGTTTCAAAGCATAGGGAATGGCGAGTACGCCGGAACGGAACCAACCTAATGGACTGGGGGCCGTTTCCATGCCGAATGCGATCGTGATTTAGCGGATTGTTCGGTACGACGCCTGATCTGAAACGCATTCTGCCGTGATTGATGGTTTATGGTGGTTTTGCCGGGAGCCTGCAGCGCACCCGGAGTGGCACCATTCGAGCGACGTCGGGCTGATTGCAGAGAGAGATATGAAACGCCGCATTTCCAATTCGATTACGATCGATGCTTACGAGGCGCGTGCTGTCGAGATCGATACCGTCGAGCTGGAACAGCTTCATGCGCTCTCGATCGGCGTCGCTTGGCCGCACCGGGCTGAGGACTGGCAGTTCCTCCGTGACGTTGGTCACGGCATCGTGGCTCACGATGAAATCGGACGGGTGCTGGGATCAGCCATGTGGTTTCCCTATGGCTCGGATTTTGCCACCGTTGGCATGGTCATCACGTCTCCGCGCCTTCAGGCGCTTGGCACGGCACAGTGGCTCATGAAGCGCGTTTTTTCGGAGTGCAAGGGACGCAATCTCCGCCTCAATTCCACGCGCGCAGCCCGCAAACTCTATCTGTCGCTCGGCTTCCGCCCCGAGAGGACGGTGTTCCAATGTCAAGCGGAGGCGCAGCGATCCGACGAGATGCCGCGTCCTCCGGAAGGAGCCGAGCTGCGCCGTCTCGACCAGGGGGACCTTGCGGCCGTCGCTGAACTCGATGCGCAGGGGTACGGCGCATCCCGCGTGGAGCTGCTCAACGCTCTCTTGCAGCAATCGGTTGGGTTCGGCCTCTACCGGAATGGCCGCATGGAGGCCTATGCGCTGTGTCGCCCGTTTGGGCGCGGCCATGTCATCGGGCCCGTGGTGGCGTCAAATGACAAGGACGCGATCGTCGTCATTGCGCCGCACATGACTGCCCATGAGGGAGAGTTTCTGAGGCTGGATACGCACCTCGCCGACGGCGAGTTCTCCTCCTTCGTGGCTCGGTCGGGCCTTGCTGTTTTTGACACCGTGACGACGATGTCGCTGGGAGGAGACTTCCGTGATCCCAACGAACGCTCGGGAAACCTGCCCGTAACCTATGCGCTTGCGAGCCAAGCGCTTGGTTGAGACCCATCATCGCTATCGGTGATCAGGTCGAGCGGTGCGAAGACAATTCTATCGCTATGAGCGTCAAGCATCTTGCGGCGCGGCTGCGCTGGCGGTCCGTCGCCGTGCCGGCAGGAAAAATCCGGCGATCGCGCCGGCCAATGACAGCGTTGCGGCGAGGCTCATCGCCGCGGCAAATCCGCTCGCGAAATGTGCGGCCGAATCGACCGCGCCGTTGGCCGAGAAGGTCGCCACCAGCGCGGCGACGCCGAACATGCCGCCGAGGAATCGGCCCATGTTGAAGACGCCGGACGCCTTGCCCATTTCGGCCACCGCGACCGAGCTCAGGATGGCGTTCTGCGCTGCTGGCATCGCCATCGAGACTCCGACGCCGGCCAGCACCAGCGGCGCGACCAGAGCGGAGTAGGGAACGGCGGGGCTCACGATCTCCGCGATCCAGCCAAGGCCGATCGCCTGCATCAGCAATCCCGTCACCACCAGCGGTCGCTCGCCGAATCTGTTGACGACCGCGCCGGCGATCGGGGCGGTGACGAACAGCGTCGCTGTCCAGGGCAGCAGGCGAAGTCCGGCGCCGAAGGCGTCGAAGCCCAGGGCGGTCTGCAGGAACTGCGGCAGCAGGAACAATACGCCATACATTGCGGCGTAGAACAGGACGCTTGCGGACATGCCGGAGGCGAGGGCGCGCGATGCAAACAGCCGCATCGGCACCATCGGCGCGGCCGCGCGCAATTCCCAGAGCACGAAGCCGGCGGCGAACACCAGGCCTGACATCAGCGCGCCCATGACCTCGGGGCTCGCCCACCCCACGGCGTTGCCGCGCAACAGGCCCCAGACCAGCGCGAGCGCCGCGAGGGCGACGAGCGCGAGGCCGGGGATGTCCAATGCGGCGGCCGGTCCAAAGCTCTCGCGCAACCGTGCCAGCACCAGGGCGATCGCGATCAGGCCGATCGGCAGGTTGATCCAGAAGACCCAGCGCCAGCCGAAATGTTCGGTGATGAAGCCGCCGATGGCCGGGCCTATGATCAGCGCGCATCCGGTGATGCTGCTGAAAATGCCGAGCGCGCGGGCGCGCTCCTCCCGGCCGAACGTGCCGCTCAGGATCGCCATCGCCAGCGGCATCACCAGCGCGGCGCCGGCGCCCTGCAGCGCGCGGGCGATGATCAGCGCAGTGGCATTGCCTGCGAGCGCACAGGCCGCCGATGCAACGACGAACAGGGCGATCCCGGCCGCGAACATGCGGCGGCGACCAAAGCGGTCGCCGAGCGCGGCGCCGGTCAGGAGCAGCACGGCAAAGGTCAGGTTGAAGGCGTTGACGGTCCATTGCAGCGTCTCGACCGGGCTGCCGAATTCGGCGCGGATGGCCGC
Organism: Bradyrhizobium sp. CCBAU 11361; assembly: GCF_028128935.1. Lineage (NCBI taxonomy): Bacteria > Pseudomonadati > Pseudomonadota > Alphaproteobacteria > Hyphomicrobiales > Nitrobacteraceae > Bradyrhizobium > Bradyrhizobium sp. CCBAU 11361. The sequence continues at coordinate 6,938 of NZ_LBJZ01000156.1, read as the reverse complement.
GAATGCCGTCGTAATGATCATGGCGTCCAGCGCCATCATGAAGGATGCCAGCGCAGTGACGCCAAGCACCCAGTTCTGCTCGGCGCGATTGGTCGGGGTCTGCATCGCCCTCTCCGTGTGTCGCGCCACCCTGTCGCGGCGCGTTCTGCGGGCTAGACGAGGCCGGAGGGGCAAAGGATGCGCCCAAAAATAATTTTTCCCGGGCCGCATCCTTCGGCTGCCGGCAAACGTCCTTGGGGTGAGGCGGCCGCGAGCCAGGTCGCGACATGAGCAAGGAGCGCGCGATGAGAAGGACGTTGATCAGGTACAGGGCCAAGCCGGAGCTGGCCGACAGGAATGCCGAGCTGGTTTCGGCCGTATTTGCGGAATTGAAGGCGGCCGGGCCGGACGGCGTGCGCTATCTGACGCTGCGGCTGGAGGACGACACCTTCATCCATCTTGTCGAGGCCGCGACCGAGGACGGCTCGAGCCCGATCCCGAAACTCAGGGCGTTTCAGGCGTTCCAGGACGGCATCCGCGACCGCTGCGCCGAGCCGCCGCTGGTTCGTGATGTGAGGATCGTCGGCAACTATCGTATGCTGGACGAGTCCTGAACAGGCGAGTCGGAGGAACAATGGCACCAGAGCCACTGGCCATCGTCGATATCGAGGCGCTGCTGGCGGGGATGCGGCCGAAGCTGCATCGCTACTGCGCGCGCATGGTCGGCTCGGTCATCGACGGTGAGGACGTGCTGCAGGATGCGCTGATCAAGGCGATGGGAGCGCTGCAATCGGTCACGCCCGTCGTCAATACGGAGGGCTGGCTGTTCCGCATCGCGCACAACACCGCGCTGGATTTCCTGCGTCGCCGCAACCGGCAGGAGGCGCTGCATTCGGCTGCGGAGGTGGAGATGATTGCCGACCAGCTCGATGATTTGGAAAGCCGCCAGATCGCTGCGACCAGCCTGCGCACCTTCATGCGGCTGCCGGTGGCGCAGCGGTCCAGCGTGATCCTGATGGACGTGCTCGGCTGCTCGCTTGCCGAGGTCTGCCACATCATGGATTTCAGCCTGCCGGCGGTGAAGGCCGCGCTGCATCGTGGGCGCACGCAGCTGCGTGAGTTTGCCGAGGAGCCGGGCGACGCGCCGCAGCCGGGCCTGTCGGAAGCCGACCGCACGCGGCTCAACGCCTATGTCGGCCATTTCAATGCCCGCGACTTCGACGCGATCCGCGCCATGATCGCCGATGACGTCAGGCTCGAGCTCGTCAACCGCACCAGGCTGAAAGGCAAGGCCGAGGTATCGCGCTATTTCGGCAATTATTCGAAGATCAGCGACTGGCACCTGGTGACGGGGCAGGTCGACGGACGTCCGGCGATCCTGGTGTTCGATCCGAACGAGCCGAGCGGGCGGCCGAAATATTTCATGCTGTTGAACTGGTCCGCCGACAAGCTCGCCACCATCAGGGATTTTCGTCACGCGGCGTACGTTATCGATGCTGCCGAGTGCGTAGTGGACAAAGGGTGAGTGGATGAGCGTACGTAGCGCCCCTTCGACCGAGCAGCGGGACGGAGCGGAGGGGCGTGTGTGGCTTTTCCGGCGGCTGGCGCGTATCCTGAAGGCGCCCGCCTGCGTATAGATCGATATGGATACCCAAACCGAACTCGACACGACCGGCCTCTTCGAGGCGCGCTATGTCGCGTTTCTCGAAACTCTCGCTCATCTCCGCCCGCGGTTGCACCATTACTGTGCGCGCATGACCGGCTCAGTGCTGGACGGCGAGGATGTCATGCAGGAAGCAGTGTTCGAAGCCTATCGTAAACTCGACCAGTTCGACGACAGCCGGCTGCTCAGCCCTTGGCTGTTCCGGATTGCCCACAATCGCTGCGTCGATTTCCTGCGCCGGCGCCAGGTTCGGCAACCGGCTTGAGGAGTGAATGTGGCTAGGAGGGGCGCGTGAACAACTGGATCGGGCACGCCATCTGGTGGCATGTGTATCCGCTCGGCTTCGTCGGCGCCGAACGGGAGGCCAGCGCGTGTGTCGGCGTCGTGCATCGCCTTGACCACATTGTCCGGTGGCTGGATTACGCCGTGGAGCTCGGCGCGTCCGGTATCCTGCTGGGGCCGATCTTTGCCTCGTCGACCCATGGCTACGACACGTCCGATCACTTCCGGATCGACAGGCGGCTTGGGGACGACGCGGACTTCGACGCATTCGTCGAAGCGGCTCGTCGTCGCGGCCTGCGCATTATCCTGGACGGCGTGTTCAACCATATGGGCCGCCAATCTCCGCGCTTCCAGCGCGCCGTCGCTGGCGGCCCGCAATCGCCGGAAGCCTCCTGGTTTCGCTTGACCTGGCCGGCGGACGGAAAGGAGCCTGATTGCGCGACCTTCGAAGGTCACCACCAGCTTGTGACGCTCAACCATGATGATCCCGCGGTCGTCGACTACGTCATACGTGTGATGAACCACTGGCTTGATCGCGGTGCCGGTGGTTGGCGCCTCGACGCGGCCTATGCTGTCCCGCGGCAATTCTGGAACCGCGTCTTGCCCGTGGTTCGCGCGCGGCATGGCGACGCCTACATCTTCGGCGAAGTGATCCACGGTGACTATGCCGGCTTCGTCGACGAGACCGGTGTCGATGCGGTCACGCAATACGAGCTTTGGAAGGCGATCTGGAGCGCGCTGAACGATCGCAACTTCCATGAGCTCGCATGGGCGCTCGTGCGGAACAATGCGATGCTCGACCGGTTCGTGCCGCAGACCTTCATCGGCAATCACGATGTCACGCGGATCGCGAGCCAGCTTCTGGACGAACGGCACATCGCGCACGGGCTGGTCATTCTCATGACCTGCGGCGGCACGCCCTCGATCTATGCCGGTGATGAACAAGCGTTCCGCGGGATCAAGGAACGCCGTGCGGGAGGCGACGACGCGATCCGTCCGGTCTTTCCGGCGACGCCAGCCGAACTGGCGCCATTCGGCTGGCCGACATACCGGCTGCATCAGGAGCTGATCGGACTACGGCGGAGGCATCCATGGCTCGTTCGGGCGAAGACCCGCATGGTCGAGATTCGCAATACGGACCTGGTCTTCGAAGCATTCGATGAAGGCGATCGGCTATGGGTTGCGCTGAACCTGGCCGACGCAACGGTCGGACGCACCATCGATTCCGGCGTCGACAGGCTCGCAGGATCAGGCGCGGTGTGCAGGGCGGGCGGCAGGACCGAGCTCACGCTGCCGCCGCATGGGTGGGCTATCCTGGGTTAGCGACAGCTTGCCAGGCGCGGCAGGCTCCGGACAATACAAGCTTATGATGAGCCCGCTCACCGCTGAAGCGGACGAAACTCCATTTTCCGACAGTAGCTTAAATGGTGGGTTTGGCCTGGAAAGGTCAAAATGAAGGTGACACAACCTGCATGTGACATTTGGACAGCAGCCATTACTGCTTTTTGGGGTACTATCGCGACAGCGGGAATATTCGGATAAACGACAGCCGGCAAACGGTGAGCGGGCAATCGCGCCGAAGCGAACCGCAGAGCGCCTGAATGACGATCGGGTAGACACGGATGTTCACCTTCCGGACCTCCATCACCTTTGCGGTCATGTCGTTTGTCGTGGCGCTGACCTTGCTGCTGGTCGCCATTCAACTGCGCTCGTTGCGCTTTGCCACGCGCGAAGCCGCGTCGGCCTACATGGACGCAACCAGCACCAAGGTGCTCGGACGGCTTCAGGGCGAGCTTTCCACGATTTCGTCCCTGGTCCATGTGCTGGCTACGAGTTCGAGCGTCGCAGACTCCAATGAGAGGAGCGAGACCGGCCGTGCAATTCCGTTGTTCAAGGCTGCGCTGCAAGAATTTCCGCAGATGGACAGCATCTATGCCGGTTTCGAGAATGGTGCCTGGCTCCAGGTGCGGCGCATCAGAGGCCTTACCGAGGAGCAGCGCGAGAGCTTGCGCGCGCCGGCGAACGCCGAGATTGCGATCAGTCTCATACGCCCCACGATGGACGGCGATCTGCCGCTACGGCGCATCTTTCAGGACAAGCAAGGCAACGAGATTGGAGAGCTCGACCTGTGGAAGTACGGCTACGACCCCCGCAAACGTTCCTGGTATTGGGCGACGATGCAAGCGGACAATCCCTACATTTCCGAGCCCTACCTCTCGTACAGCATAGGCGCGCCGGTCATCACCGTGAGCGCGCCGCTGCGAGGCAAGGTGCTGGGCGTTCTTGCCGCCGACCTCAAGCTCGATACGTTCAGTGAGTTTGTCCAGGCTCAGCGGCCGGGCGAGCATGGCACGGTCATGATTTTCGACCAGGCAGGATCAATTATCGCCCACCCCGAATTTTCAGACCTCGTTACGAACGCAATGACGCACCCGGCCCAATCGTCGTTGCCGAGCATCGATGAGATCAATACGGGAATGATGGCCTCGGTGATCCGCGGGTCGTACAACCGGGACAGCTATGAGGGAAGCATCGATGACGGGACGGGCAAGGGCTTTCTCTTCCGAGTGACGAAGTTCGCGCTCGGCGAACGGTACAACGGCAGCATCCTGCTACTGGCTGCCCAGGACGACTTCGTTCAGAATGTCCGCAGGCTTCAGTTCACCGGACTTGTCCTTGCGATGCTGGTTGGCGCTGCCTTCCTTCCGATCGTCTGGATGTTCGGCAGCCAGATGTCGCGGTCCATCCAGCGCGTTACCGCTCAGGCCCGCCAATTGCAGACATTATCTGAACCCGAACTGGTGCCGGTAACGTCCTATATCAAGGAAATCCACGCGCTGGGCAGTACAATGAATCTCGCGCAGCGCGCGATATGGTCGTTCGCCCACTTCGTTCCCAAGGAGATCGTCCGCGGGTTGATCGAAAATTCCATCTCGACCAGGCTCGGCGGGGTCAAGCAGGAGGTCACGCTGGTTTTCACCGACGTGCAGGGCTTTACTACCATTGCCGAGGCTGCGGACCCAGACGTGCTAATGCGCCAGACGTCGCGGTATTTTTCGGCAATGACGGCAGCGTTCCTCGCTGAAGGGGGCACGGTCGACAAATTCATCGGCGACGCGGTGATGGTTTTCTGGAACGCGCCGAACCCGCAGGCGGATCACGTCGCCCGTGCTTGCCGGGCGGTGCTGGCAGCCAAGGCCGCCGGCGAGCGGCTCAACGTCGAATTCGAGGCCGATGGACTGAAGCCTTTCATCACAAGATTCGGCATTCATGTCGGCGAAGCGGTGGTCGGTAACCTCGGATCCAGCGAGCGCATGAACTACACGGCGCTCGGTAACACCGTCAATCTCGCTGCCCGCCTTGAAGGCCTGAACAAGGATACCCGGACAACGATCCTGGTTAGTGAGGATGTGTACTCTCGGGTCGAAAGTCTCTTCAAGTTCAGGGCTCTCGATGCCGTCGTTGCCAAGGGCATGACACGCGAAACTCGTATTTTCGAACTCGTCGGGGCATCGACATGAGTAAGTCACCGATGTCTTGCGGCATTCTGTCGACGCTGCTGGCGCTCTGGCTGAGCCTCGCCGGTTCATTCGTTCACGCCGCCCAAGACACGATCAAGGTCGGTATCCTGCACTCACTGTCCGGCAATTTGGCGATTAGCGAGGCCGTCCTCAAAGACACGGTCCTGATGCTGATTGCGGACCAGAACAGGAAGGGAGGGCTGCTTGGAAAGCGACTCGAGCCGGTCGTTGCCGACCCCGCGTCCGATCGGGACACCTTTGCCGAAAAGGCCGGCGTGTTGTTGACCCAGGACAAGGTCGCGGTGGTCTTTGGCGGCTGGACGTCTCTTTCCCGAAAAGCGGCAATTCCCATTTTCGAGCAAATGAACGGCTTGCTCTACTATCCCGTTCAATCCGAAGGCGAAGAAAGTTCTCGCAACGTTTTCTACTTGGGCGCCACGCCGAGCCAGCAGGCGATACCGGCGATCCGCTACCTGATGAGCAAGGAGGGTGGCAATGTTCGCCGATGGGTCTTGCTCGGAACCGACTATCTCTATCCGCGCAAGACCAGCGAGATTATGAGCGTCTATCTCGCGACCGAGGGTGTGCCTTCAGAGGACATTACGGCGATCTACGCATCGCCGGACCAATCCGACTGGCGCGAGATCGTTCAGAGCGTGAAGGCCTATGCCTCCGGAGGAAAGAAGACGGCAGTGATCTCAACCGTCATCGGTGAATCAAACGTTCAACTGTACGCCGAGCTGGTGAAGCAACAGATCGATACGAGCAGAACGCCATTTATGTCTCTCACCGTCAGCGAGCGGGAGTTGCGTGGCCTGGATCTCGGCGGACTTGCCGGGCACCTGGCTGCGCGAAACTACTTTCAGTCCGTCAAGTCGCCGGAAAACGACGTGTTCGTGAAAATGTGGGCGGATTTCAACGAACAGCGGGACACCACCACAAATGATCAGATGGAAGCGACCTTCCTTGGCTTCAGGATGTGGACTCAGGCTGTCAGTCAAGCAGGCACGGCTGATGTCAATGCCGTCAGGCAAGCCATGTACGGCCAGCGAGTCAATGCGCCAAGCGGTTTTGAAGTGGTGATGAACACCAATCATCATCTCTCCAAGCCAGCCATGATCGGCAAGCTCCAGGCTTCAGGAAGCTTCGATGTGGTCTGGCAGTCAATCAACCCGATCAAGGCTTCGGTTTGGAGCAGGTACCTTCCCGAGAGCGCAAAGCGCACCGCTGATTGGACCTTCCCCTGGGTTTGCGGCGGATGTACCGAGCCGACCTTCAAAGATAGGTAGCCTGTCGATATACGAAGCAACACGCCGTCCATCGAAAACGACTTCGCCACGATCGCACCGGCCGGACCACCACGGCGCGGAAGAGGACGGCGGTCGGCGTCGGGGCGAACCGGACATCGACGAAGACTTATGATGGGGTGGACGCCCCGCCGACGGCATCGATGTGCCAAAGTGGAGGTGTTGAGCACCACTTAAGGGAGGCGT